>SOKG01000118.1 GCA_004376205.1 Dehalococcoidia bacterium
GGACGATCGGCGGTTGATCTATCTGCTCGATCATTTTGTCGCTGCGCACCGTGCTATTGAATGTTGTGTGGCCCTGGCGGGCTATTTCGTTTGGTCGCTCATGGACAACTTCGAGTGGACCTTCGGCTACGCGCAGCGCTTTGGTCTTGTCTGGGTGGACTACGAAACCCAGCAGCGCATTCCCAAAGATAGCGCGCTCTGGTACAAACAGGTCATTGCCGAAAACGGATTCGCGATACCGGCCTGAACGGGTTTAAATACCGGGTTCAGATTCTGCTGAGTCGTCGTTGCCACTGAGGACTATGGCCATGAGTCCCTCAAAGGATTTGGCATGTCGCTTTGATGGACTCCAGGTCGCCCATATTGAGGACCTGCACTTGCCTGCTGATCCTCTTGATCAGCTTCGAGAGGACTACCCCCGGGCCAATCTCAATAAAGGTGGAGACCCCTGCCTGTACCATGTACTCGACCGAGGGCTGCCACTGAACACAGTGGCATAGCTGCTGCAGGATTTCCTCTTTCACCTCTTCGATGGTGGTTACCGGCTTGGCCGTGCTGTTAGCCACGATGGGGACTTCAGGGGGGCGAAAGTCAAGCTGTGAGATGGCCCTAGCCATGCCTTCAACCGTAGGCTCCATCAGAACGGAATGAAAAGCGGTACTGACCTCAAGCAGCACCGCGCCGACGGCTCCTCTCGATTGGGCCAGGTCTATGGAGTGTGCCACTGCCACCTTTGGGCCGCTGACAACGACCTGCCCGGAGCAGTTGATGTTGGCAATCTGGGCACCCGTCTCTATGGATATCTCCTCGACCGTTGCCTCGTCGAGACCGATAATCGCCGCCATGCCTCCAGGTCGGGCTTTGGCCGCTTCCTGCATCAAGCGCCCTCGTTCCCTGACAAGACGAACTGCGTCGGCAAATTCAAGGACGTTTGCCGCCACCATAGCGGTGTACTCACCGAGGCTGTGTCCGGCGACAATGGCAGGCTTTATCGTCCCATTGATCTCTGAAGCCGCTGCCAAGCAAGCGATGCTGACTGTCAGTATCGCCGGCTGGGCGTTGATGGTCTCGCGGAGCTCCTCCTCGGAACCCTCAAAACAGAGCCGTGACAGGGGATATTGGAGCGCTTGATCGGCCTCCTCGAAGACCTGTTTCGCCTCACGTGAACTCTGGTAAAGTTCATGGCCCATCCCGACTATCTGAGAGCCCTGTCCGGGAAAGACATAGGCAATCTTGGGTGCCGGTTTTGTCTCCGGTTCAATCATGAGCTATCTCCACTATTCAACAGTAGCTGAAGTCCTCCGCAATAATCCATTGCACTTCGTTGTCATCTTTGAGGACGGAGACGATATGATTTCTGTAATACGTTTGCTCAACTTGGAATAGGCGACCTCGATAGTCCAGGACGATATGATTGTCATCGGGAACCCAGATTACCTGGCACGCCTTCAAGCCACCGATGCCGATTCCGTGAGCTTTTAGAGTCGCCTCTTTTGCAGTCCAATAACGAAAAAACGTATCCCAGCACTTGTCTTTACCTAACTCCCATTCTTCGTCGCTTGCCACGAGACTGAAGATTGCTTCGGCCCGAGGCTTCATTTCTTCGATATCGATCCCGATCTTTTCCTCGCTAACAACCGCTGTCACGCACTTCGGCTTATGGGAGAGGGACCAGTAGTTGCCGTCAAATGGGCACGGGACATCGTCTTCGTCTTTCAGCAACTCTCGGAGGATCACCCCGCTCTTCTCGGCACTGAGCCTGAGTGCCTCTCGCGCAATGCTGCTGAGCCTGGCCACCTTTTCTTTTCCAGAGAGTTCGTGTCCGGCTTCGGCAACTGGCAAGATCACGGGAAACAAAGTCATTGGTCTGCTCAATCCCTAATTGCCTTATCAATAAGACCTTTGTCGAAGTAGTTGGTCGCCATTCCACAGTCCACGGTGATGCTCTGGGCATTTATGCCGCTGGATCGATCGCTCAATAGGAATGCCACCGCATTGGCAACTTCTATGGTCTCAATAGCCCTCTTGCGCAAAGATAGTTGTTCGGCGTAGAGGTAATAGTCCAGGTACCCTGGTATTCCCGCGGATGCGGAGGTTTTCAACAACCCGGCCTTGACCGAGTTGAACCTGACCTGGGAAAACGAGCTGAAGGACTTGGCCAGAAAGCACAAGGTAGAGTCCAGAGCAGCCTTTACAGGCGCCATCCAGCCATAGGGTTCGGCTGCTATTGTCGTGGCTGAGATCGATATAGTGACTACGGATGCCTTTTCATCAAGGATGTCCTTAAATGCATTGACAATACTGATCAACGAGAAACAGGATATGTCAACGGATTGCAGGAAGTCTTTCTTCCTTGTTTGGTGAAATGGCTTGAGTCCCGCTTCGTAGTTGGCAAAAGCGATGGAATGAACGATGCCATGAAGCTTGGGATACTTTTTGGAGACGTCCTCAGCTAGTTTTGTGATTTCCTCTTCCCGTTCGACATCACATAGGTAAATGTCTGCACCTGGGAAAATCTTGGAAACGCTTTCTTTGTGTGCCGCAGACTGAGCTGAATGGATGACCTTCGCCCCTGCCTCAGAAAGAATCTGGCTGACGAAAAAGGCAACGCTCTTCTTGTTGGCTACCCCGAATACGAGGAAAGTTTTGTCTGCGATGTCTAAGAAGTCCATATGCTCACCTTTCACTTCCCACTTTAAATTTCAGCTTTTACCAGGCTGACACCAAACTCGACCGTTACCGCTGTCTTTCCTTCAACGGAGGCCTTGCCCTTCAGGAAGAAGGCATTGCTCACCCTTTCCACCATCTCGACTTCTATTTCCAGCATGGCGCCTGGTCTGACTATATTTTTGAACTTGCCGTTGCTGATTCGGGTGAGCACCGGGGTGCCATCGCTGATATCACTAATAATATTGGAGAGCAGAATTGCCCCGGTTTGAAAAATCGACTCGCAAATAAGTACCCCGGGCATAATCGGATTCCCTGGGTAGTGCCCCTTGAAAAAGGGCTCCTCGGGGCTTATCTCTTTTGTTGTTTTGATGCTCGTTTCTGTTAACTCTACGATCTTGTCGACGAACAAAAACGGTGGACGATGAGGTATCGCATTTAGAACATCTTCCATTTTACAAACCTCCCGTTACTTCTAGTGTAGAACCGTTGACATAAGCCGCTTCCTTAGACGCCAGGAAAAGAACACAGGCAGCGACCTCCTCGGGCTTGCCGAATCTCTTCAAGGGTATCTGTGCTATATAGGTATCGCGTAGTTCATCGGGAAGGTCTTGAATTAGATCGGTTGCGATAAACCCTGGTGATACGCAGTTGACCGTGATCCCCCTGCGGGCAACTTCCCTGGCCAGTGATTTGGTCAGCGCAACCAGGCCTGCCTTTGAGGCGGCATAGTTTGCCTGACCTTCAAATCCATATTTGCCGGAAGGTGAGGTTATGCTGATAATCCGTCCATATCGTTTGCGCATTAGGCCCATCACCGCAAACTTACACATGTAAAAGATTCCGCTGAGATTGACATTCAGCACATCATGCCACTCCGATTCTTTCATCATGGCCAGGACGGCATCCTTCCGAATACCTGCATTATTTACAAGTATCTCGAAGCCTTCATATTTCTTGTCTATGTATTCGAAGAACTTCTCGACCTCTTCATATTTAGACACGTCACATATTTGGATATCAATCTTGTCAGCGAACTCACTGGTGTCTTGCTTGAATTGTTCCGTTGCAGCTTCGTTTGAGGCAATAATAACCCGGGCACCAGCCCTCAGGAAACCCTCGACAATGCTTTTGCCTATCCCCCTTACTCCTCCGGTTACGATAGCGGTCTGTCCCTCGAAATCGTACATCTGTCACCTCCTGCAAAATGAAATCAGGATCTTAGATACTTGTCAACATCGTTTGAGGCAATCACTCCGTAGTTAGCCGCGCCCAGCCAGCCGGACATAATAATCCCTACCGAACCGGTGTGGAAGAGTCCAGGTATCTGCTCGTGAAGTCCCATGCTGATCTTCAATCCTTCGAATTTGGTGCCGAAAGAAGCACCGTGTTCGTGAAGGGTATATCTCTGAAATGTTTTCGGGGTAGCGGCTTCCGCATAGTCGATCTTCTCCCGTACCCCGGGAATGTATTTATCCAGAGCATCGATCGTCGATTCGATCAACTCCTCTTTTGAAGTGCGGTATTCTTCCTCGGGCAAGTTTGCCCAGTCCTCGTAGTTTGCATTGGTAGAGGAAACGATCGAGTACATGTCAGAGCCTGGTCGTGTTTCCGGATAGTAGATAGAGAAGGTGCGGCTGGTGATATTCCTGCTGCAAAGCATTGCGGAGTCGAACTTCTCCGCTACCGAGGTGAAAAGCAAATCCCCTACGTGGTCGATCTTCTCGCCCTTTCTGATGCCCATGTAGACCTGGCAGCTACTGTTATTGAGGCGCACCTTTCTTGCCTCTTCAATGAAGCTTTCCGAAAAGTGCCCGTCCCCGACGAGTTTATGAATGGTTGATAGTAGATTGCCGTTGGAGACAGCAGCCCTACACTTGATCACCTGCCCATTGGTGACTACTCCCGAGACCTTTTGATCTTCGATGACGATTCTTTCCACCGGGCACCTGGTCCGGATATCTACGCCATTTCTTATGAGCTCATCCTGCATCCTCCCGATAAATTTGTCTGTGCCCCCTTGAACGGTATACACGCCTTTGCTCATGAAGTTGGAAAACACAATGCCGTAACTTATCGCCGGGTCATCCAGGGTTGATCCGTTCGCATAGGTGATCGGCTCCATCAACAGGCGGACAACATCGTCGCGGCCGGGGAAGAACTTTTCAAAGAGCTCTCTGATTGTCATCGTCTGGTCATCATAGTAGTTCATATCTCTGGCTGTGTTGAAAAAGCCTTCGATACTCTCTTGGGGTATTTTGAACCGCTCCTGCAGGATACGGGTGAAATCCTCCCTGTCGAAGGTGGTTGTGAAGGAGAATTGAGGGTTGTCAAACCTGATTCCCTTGAGTTGGACGATCATGTCAGCGATTTCAGGGGTCCAGTACTTGCGACAGGTCTTAATCATGCCGACCGGGAATCCGTGCAGGGAGACGTCGAAGATATGCCCGCCCTTCCTCTTGAACCAGGCAGCCAATCCACCGAGCTGATGGTGCTGCTCCAGCAGCAGGACTGAATGGCCGCTTCTGGCAAGCATATTGGCACAACTGAGCCCCGCCAATCCACTGCCAATCACGGCGACGTCGTATTCCGGTTTTAGGTCTTTCAACTGATCGCTCATCAGCAACCTTCCCCTTCTCTATCCCTTCTGCAACACGTGGAGATTTGCCATGGAGATGCCGCTAAGCATTGCTCCGACAATCCCCAGAAATCCCTGGTCTGTGCCGCAGATAAACAGGTTGTCCAGATGCGTTCTTCCTGTCTTGATCTTATTCGGAGTCCCATATACCGCACCGTTCAAGTGCCCCGTGAATCTGTGAATCGTCTTGGGAGTGAAGACATCTGTGTAAACGATCGAGTCACGAAAATCTGGCATGAATTTTACCACTTCCTCAAGCGAGGTTTCAAGCCAGGCAGCTTTTTGTGCTTTGTACTCTTCCTGCCCCAGGTTGTTCCAGAGATCGAAATTGGCCATGTTGGTTACCCTGATCATGGCTTCAGGCAGCGGGCTTTCGAAGTGAAAATTGTTAGGGCAGCATATGACGCCGCTTGAGACGTCAACCAAATCATCTGGTCTCCTATAACTGAATTTATCCGAGTTGTTGAAAAAGATGATAGTTGTATCGTAGCCCATTTCTGCAAGTTCTCTATCGAGGACCATGATGAACTCTACGAATGAAAGTTGCCCCACATCATACTTGACTCTCGCAGGCTCGTAGTCGGATAGAAGCCTCATGGTTTCAACGTAACCGGCCGATGATATTATTTTGTCCGCCGTCAGCGATTCACCGTTATCGAGTAATACCGATTCAACCCTGCCGTTCCCAACTTGAATACTCTGCACCCCGCATCTCAGCCTTAGCTCACCACCGTGGTCCTGAAATTTCTTGACCAGCACGTCAAGGATCTGCCGCACCCCCGCTTGGGGCCTGGCAAAACCTTCGCAGAAGATACTATTGAACATGATAACGAACTGCCCGAATTCCATGTCATTTTCCTGGGCATTGCCGTAGTACATGAGTGGGCAAAGGATCATAGCAATGAGGAGGGGGTCGGCAATAATCGAGCCCACGACTTCGCGAGCCGAGATTGGATTTGCGTCCAGGGCCAGTGCGTCATATTCAGAGATGGTCTTGAGCAGCTTTTGGAAGTTGTCGGCTTGCGCTGGGAAGTTGTCCGCTACCTCCTGTATGAAGAAGTCTAGGTCGTTGTTGAATCTGAGCGTTTTCCCCGGGAACTTAACCATTGACATCCGTTGCTGGCAGAGGGCGAAATCCTCAACTTTCAGCTTGAGCTGCCGCAGCAGCTTTGGGAGGGGCGTTGATTTGGTGCCCTCGGCGACATAATTGGTCATTGCATGAAGACCAACATCGAATTTATGTCCGTCCCGACTATAGAATGAATTTAGGCCTCCGACTCGATAATGTTTTTCGAGGATGCAAACCTTCTTATCGTAGTAGGCCAATCTGATGCCGGCGGCGAGGCCCGACATCCCTGCCCCTATGATAATAACGTCGTAGCTCATATCCAGGCTCTGTTAAGAGATTTCTCCCCTGTTTGGCGAGGGGAGAAAGTTGCCTGAGCCTTCGGTTCTCTCGTGAGATGAGGTGAAATGATGTACTGTGTTTCGATGATACCTATTCGCTAAATATCCTTTGCAGGTGGCTCCAAACGCGCCACAAAGCTATCCAAAGCCAAGAAGTTCCGTCAATACTATTCTGCGAATCTCTTGACAATAAGGACGGAATTGATGCCCAACATTCCGAAAGAGTTATTCAAGATATAGTCGACCTTATCCACCTTTTTGGGTTCGTTGATTACAAGGTTTTTAAAAGCACACTCATGGTCTAGATTTTCCACATTAATCGTCTGGTGGACGATGTGGTCTTCAAATGAGGGTATATTGCCCACCAATTCTAAAGCACCGGCAGCACCCATCGTATGGCCAATATAACTCTTAGTGTTGTTTATGTAGGTATTTGAATTGTCACCAAAGACTTCCATGATTGCCTGATACTCTGCCTTGTCCCCTTCAGGGGTTGCAGTCGCGTGGGTGTTGATGATATCGATGTCGCTCGCTGATATGCCGGCTTTCTTGAGGGCAAGGTTCATGCACTCAGCTTGCATTTGCGGGTTGGGAAGAACGTAATCGAATGCATCCGAGTTGATGGCGTAGCCGACGATCTCGCCGTAAATCTTGGCGCCTCTTTCGAGTGCGTCACTCAGTTTTTCCAGAACGCACATACAGCCGCCTTCGGAGATAACAACACCATTTCGGTCCCTATCGAAGGGGCGGGATGCCTTCGTGGGGTCTGGGTGGCTCGCCAATGCACGTTCATTCTTGAAGCTGAGAAAAATGCCAAAGCCATGAATAACCTCTGAGACCCCACCAGCTAGGGCCAAATCCACCTCACTCAGGCGCAGCATCTGTACGCCATGTATAAGTGCAATGTTGCCGGCGGCGCAAGCACCTCCCAGTGTGTAGTGTGGGCCGGTAATCCCCATATTCAGGGTGATTTCGCCGGCTGGCTCGTTGGACACAGTTTTGGGGTTTTGGTGATGGGACCAGACGTCTAGGTTGTAGCCGAACTGCTTGAGGTTATAGATTTCATTCTCGGTTTGCACGTTACCGTGCTCGGTAATCCCGACATAGATACCAATTCTCGATTTGCCAACGGAGTCAAGATCCAATTTCGCGTCAGCGATTGCCTCGTGAGTGCAGTAAACGGCGAAAGCCCCCGCTCGCGTTCCCCGACGCACTTCTTTCTTACTCTGATACTTCAGCAGGTCAAAATCACACGCACCGGCTATGACCTCGCCCATGTAGTGGGTTTCGATTTTGCCTATTCCGGATTTGCCAGCGAGCAAGTTCTGTCGAAACTCTGCAAGGTTGTTTCCGTTTGGTGCCGACAGACCAATACCGGTGATTACGATTCGTGTTTCATCAGCCATCTTGGCAACCATGTCACTTTGTGGTCATCCCTTGATGCTACCATTCCAGACCCAGCACAATAACGCACAAGCCGCTGCCGGCTGCCATCATCACAACCCTATCGCCAGGATTAACACGGCCCTCCTCAATTCCTATAGCTAGCGAGATGGGGAGGGAACAAGAAGCGATGTTCCCCAGGTATTCCACAGTGGAAAAGCACTTGGATTCATCCAGCTCCAGGGTATGAAACAACATCTGTTGATGGACAGTGCTAACCTGATGAGTAAAGAACCCGCCTACATCTGGCTCTCTCCAGCCCAGCTCGCGCTGGAAGGCCTTCCATGTTTCGGCCGCCAATGCCACGCCATTATTCAGAATTCCTGTATAGTCAGTACTCATATTGGGGTAGCTAAGTGGGTCGTAGAAATAAGTGTCCTTGTCTACGCGACAAAGGTCGTTGTGTTCTGAAGCAGTGCGAACCGCTCCCCCCAGGAGTTTATGGCCGGATTTCGACAGGGAAGAGCGAGTTAGCACCACTGCCACTGCTCCGGACCCCAGGGTTAGAGAGGCAAAGGAGACTTTGAGCTTGTCCCTGGTGACGGTTGGGTCTTTCAACAGGTCATCGATTGTTCTGTCAATAAGTCGCTTACCGCCCTCCGCGCCAACCACAATTCCTGCTTTTACCTGGCCCAGTTCGATCATATTTGCCAGAGTTACCATGCCGTTGGCGAAACCCAGACAGGCATTTGAGATGTCGAAGATAGTGGCTGTGCCAGGGAGCCCCAAGGAATCATGGACTAAGGTGGCTGTCGCTGGCTCCAGGAAATCACGACATACGGAGGTATGAAGTAGACATTCGATGTCCTCTTTATCGATTCCCGACTTGGCTATGGCCTTTTCTGCCGCTTTTGTACTGGCCTGGCTGGGCGTCGTCTCATCGTCCCAGAATCGCCGCTCACGAATTCCGGTCATCATTTCGAAGCGGCCGTAAGAGAGATTCAGTTTCTCGTATATAGGGGCTACTCGCTCTTCCAGGCTCTGTGATGTGACGACTGTCTCCGGGAGTTCGTACCCGAAAGACTCAATGCGAACGTTCTTGTACAGCATTGAACGGCTCTCCTACATACTCGCTAGTGTGTCTGGAGCATACTTGGCATCAAACGCTGCGGGGTTTACCCCTGCCCCCTCTTGATAGCAACCTTGGGATATGGAACTTCATCTTGAGATTAGACCAGCCCTCAGCAGCCTCTGAGGGAATCCGCTTTTCCGGGGTAATCCGTGTAGTGTCATACTATCACACTTTTGGTCGAATTTGTCAACGCGTTCAACTTAACCACGCTTCACTTTTCCTACATTCATTTTTCCGAACACTTACTTCGGGGGGTGTGCCATGAGGAAGTAGGCAACGCCGCTTGCTTTCACCCACTCTCCCGCGCGAGACTGGACATTCCAGTGCCGCGATGAGAACATCGTAACTTGTAGCCAAGCCCTATAAAGAGATTTCTCCCCTGTTGTCAAGGGGAGAAACCTGTGTAAGCCTTCGATGCTTCGGTGAAGCGAGCTAGAACAATTTACGTTGATCCGCTAGCGCCTATTGCCTATTGGCTAAATATCCTTCATCAGCGGCTCCAAATAGGCCACTGAGCTATCCAATGTAGATAACTGCATGTAGTCGTCTTCCGGCACAGTGATGCTATAGCGTTTCCGCAACTCCATGATGACGTCCAGGAAATCCATTGAGTCCATTTCGATCTGGTCTCGTATGCGGACATCACCCTTGAGCTCACTCAGATCTTCATCAGGCACGATTTCGTGGATGACCTCCAAAATCATGGCTCTAATTCCCTCTGCTTTCATAGGTTCCTTCCCTCCTTATTACAGCTAGAATAGACCCTTCAGAATCATTGTGCAAATCTCTTGACAACAAGGACGGAATTGATGCCCAACATCCCGAAGGAGTTATTCAAGATATAGTCGACCTTATCCACCCTTCTGGGTTCGTTGATTACAAGGTTCTTAAGGGCGCACTCAGGGTCTAGGTTGTCCACATTAATTGTCTGGTGGACGATATGGTCTTCGAATGAGGGCAAATTGCCCACCAGTTCTAAAGCACCGGCAGCACCCATCGTATGGCCAATATAACTCTTGGTGTTATTCACGTAGGTATTTGAATTGTCTCCAAACACTTCTCTGATTGCCTGACACTCTGCCTTGTCACCTTCAGGGGTTGCAGTCCCGTGGGTATTGATAATATCGATGTCGCTTGCTGATATTCCGGCCTTTTTGAGAGCAAGGTTCATGCACTCAGCTTGCCTTTGAGCATTTGGAAGAATGAAATCAAATGCATCGGAGTTAGTTGCATATCCGATGATTTCGCCGTAAACCTTAGCGTCTCTTTCAAGTGCATCACTCAATCTCTCCAGAACGCAAACACAGCCCCCTTCGGAGACGACGATACCGTTTCGGTTCTTGTCGAACGGGCGGGATGCCTTCTGCGGATCCGGATGGCTTGCCAACGCCCCTTCATTTTTGAAAGCTGCAAAAACACCGAATGTATGAGGCGTCTCTGATATCCCACCAGCCAAAGCCAAATCCACCTCGCGCAGGCGCAGCATCTGTACACCCTGTATGAGTCCAAGGTTGCCAGCGGCGCAAGCACCTCCCAGGGTATAGTGTGGGCCGGTAATCCCCATATTCAGGGTGACCTCGCCGGCGGGACTGTTGGCCACTGTTCGGGGGTTGTGGTGGTGCGACCAGACGTCCAGATTGTAGTCGTACTGCTTGATGCTGTAAATCTCGTGTTCTGTCTCTACGTTACCGTGCTCGGTGATCCCGAGATAAATGCCAATTCTCGATTTGTCAGCAGAATCGAGGTCCAATTTCGAATCAGCGATTGCTTCATGAGCGCAGTATATTGCTATAGACCCTGCTCGTGTTCCCCGACGCAGTTCCTTTTTTTTCTGATACTTCAGTGGGTCAAAATCGCACACACCGGCTATGACCTCGCCCATGTAGTGGGTTTCGATTTTCCCTACGCCGGATTTGCCAGCGAGCAAGTTCTGTCGAAATTCTGCGAGGTTGTTTCCGTTTGGTGCGGTCAGTCCAATTCCGGTTATTACGATTCTCGTCTCGTCAAGCATCTTGGTAACCGTCAAGTCTCAGGGTCGTCTCGAGCTACCATTCCAGACCCAGCATGATACCGCATAAGCCACTGCCGCCTGCCATCATTAGAACTCTATCGCCAGCCTTAACGCGACCCTCTTCAATTCCTATAGCTAGCGAAATGGGGAGGGAACACGAAGCGATGTTTCCCAGGTATTCCACGGTGGAAAAGCCCTTGGATTCATCCAGCCCCAGGGTATGAAACAACACCTCTCGATGGACAGTGCTGACCTGATGGGTAAAAACCCTGTCTATATCTGTGCCGTTCCACCCCAGCTCTCGCTGGAAGGCCTTCCATGTTTCGGCCGCCAATGCCGCACCATTACTCAGAATTCCTGCATAGTCCGTACGCATATTGGGGTGGCTACGCTCGTCGTAGAAATAAGTATCAGCTTCTACGCGACAAAGGTCGTTGTGTTGTGAAGCAGTTCGTACAACCCCACCTACAAGTTCATGGTGAGCTTTCGACAGGGAAGAGTGAGTCAGCACCGCTGCCACCGCTCCCGATCCCAGGGTAAGAGTGGCAAAGGAGACTTTGAGGTTGTCCCTGGTGACGTTTGGGGCTTTCAACAGGTCATCGATCGTTGCATCAATTGCTCGTTTACCGCCCTCTGCGCCAACCACAATTCCTGCTTTTACCTGGCCCAGTTCGATCATATTTGCCAGGGTTATCATGCCATTGGTGAAACCCAGACAGGCATTTGAGATGTCGAAGATAGTGGCTGTGCCAGGGAGCCCCAAGGAATCATGGACTAAGGTGGCTGTCGCTGGCTCCAGGAAATCACGACATACGGAGGTATGAAGTAGACATTCGATGTCCTCTTTATCGATTCCCGACTTGGCTATGGCCTTTTCTGCCGCTTTTGTACTGGCCTGGCTGGGCGTCGTCTCATCGTCCCAGAATCGCCGCTCACGAATTCCGGTCATCATTTCGAAGCGTCCGTAAGAGAGATTCAGCTTCTCGTATATGGGGGCTACTCTCTCTTCCAGGCTCTGTGAGGTGACGATTCTCCCCGGGATCTCGTACCCGAAAGACTCAATGCGAACGTTCTTGTATAGCATTGAACGGCTCTCCTACATGCTCGCTACCGTGTCTGGAGCATACTTGGCATCAGACTCTGCGGGGTTTATCCCTGTCCTTTCTTGATAGCAACGTTGGGATATGGAACTTCATCTTGATATTTGACCAATGCTCAGTGGACTCCGGGGGAATTATTCTGTCCGGAACATACTTATAAACTGCGGAGATGACAGCGGAAACCTTTCTCGAACTCGCTACCGTGTCTGGGACATACTCATCCGCTGCCGTAATAAGTGAAGAGCGCACCTTTGGAGGAAGCTTGTCTAGCCCATCAATGATCCCATTGATCGCCTTAGGTGGGATACGCTTATCCAGTGTATTCAAGTAGAAGAGCAGCAGCCTGTCCGGTACAAATCTGTCAACCACCTTCACCTCAAGCGAGATTAGCTTCCCATAGACAAACTTGACCGGCGCTTCCAAGATGCGCTTTGTTCTCTTCCACCCCATGTCTTCGCCTCCTGCACCAGATGTACAGCGATTGATGATGGTGCAGCAATCCGCAAATGGATTACTAGCAGATACTATCTCACTTTTCGGCGAGTCTGTCAATGGCGTCCGGTTTACTTTGATTTACTTTTCCTCCCATTTCCATATGCCTACCCAAAGTTGCTATGGTCAAAGGCAGTAAAGGGGTTAGGCGCTTTGCCTCCAGACCTCATGGGGTAGGGTAACTGCAGGAAGAGAATGTAGGCGGTGCTTCCGAGCTCAGTGTGGACTTGGCGCTTCAACGAGACAACCCGTCTAATCGTTGCCACCGTATCTCTCCTGATAAGATTTCACTTGGTGCACGAAAGCCTCAATTCTGGTCTTCTCGTTCGTCTGCTTCAGTCCGTCGTATATCATGGTCAGCAGAGGAATGCCGTTTCGCTCCCTTTGTACCTTCTTGTAGATGGCAGTAGCCAAACTGCCGAAAACGCAATTTAGGACTATGAGGTTGGCTATGCCACTGCAGCCCTGTGTCGCATACCTCTCCGCTTTGGCCACATTTGTGGTTACCACCGGGTCTATGTCAGGGCTGACATAGGGAGAAGCCATTTCGATCCTTTCTTCAACCGATGGTATCTTACAGTCCGCTAACTCCTCACCAAGCATGCCCTCTATTCTTTGTTGCCAATGTTTGTCCCAGAACCTTCGGAGATAATAGTACAGCGCAGTGATGTATCTTCCTCTGGAAAGGTTCATATTGGGGTATACCTGGTCGAAATACACCATATAGTCCGTGGTAGTTGGTCCGAACCTCACTTCGGCGCCTTGCGCCTCAAACTCCTTGATTATGTCATTGTTGGACCAGGAGCTCATGCATGTATAGAACTCGCCTACGATTCCAATGATAGGTCTCATCTCCTTTCGCGTTGGAATGCGGTCCATAGCTTCGATGGCGCGTGCGAAGGTTTCGGAAAAGTTCCCCGCAACGAGCCCTGAACATATCTGCTCAATCCCCCACTCGTAAACCCTTTCAGATTCGACTTCATCTATCTCATAAGGCCGGATATGGAGTAATTTGGCCAACAGGACATCTGTTGCCAACCACCCTTTCCAGATAGCTCTGGCGAAGTTGAGCCCGAGTAGCCTGGTAGTCTCATCGAGGCGAATCGACTGTGAGGGGGCAATTACCTGAACGTGGGAGAGCCCCAATCTCTTGAGAACTAGCTTAAACGACAAAGGATACTGGCTCATTCGACAGGAGCCGTCGAAGTTAAGCGTGAAGAAGGCTGAACGATCGGGATCTAAGCCTTCAAGCTCGGTCATGCGTACCAGGTCTCCGGTGAGAAGCTGGTAGGGGTGACACTCTTTGGAAGAAGCGTATCTTCTTCCCAATTCATCTGACCTCTCGTCGGGCCTGGGCAGGACTTGAGCATCTATGCCCACCGATTGAAGTGAAGCAGCAAAAACGTCGGAATGCCCGCTGACATAGGGAATGTAGATTGTTCTATCGAACTCCCTCATTTTCCTGGACGGCTTGAAGATGCCAGTCTCACTCCCAGGCCTAACGACATGCAGGTCCACCTGCTCATCGTATCTTGCTGCAGCCCTCGGCCTGTTAGAGGTATCGACGAAGGCCTCAACCCTTGTTGCTATTCCAACGTCAGCGCTATGCTCGTCCACCTCAAGAACCAGACAAGGATCTTCTCCCATGGTATCCTCAAGATACTTCATGAAAAAGGCATCGGGGCCACAGCCGTAATTCGTTATGAATACGGGATTCAGACTGCTGTGGTCTCTGGCGAATATCACTGCCCTGAGGAGATTCTGCTCATTCTTCCAAACCAGGTTGGAGTAATGAGAGGGCAACCTTACCGAATCCAAAGGCAACAAGTCGAATGGAATCGCCAGCACCCCCAGCTTTCGCAGTTTCTTGGGGATGTTTAGGTTGAGCCCAATATCGTGGGCATTGTAGGGTTTGCCGATGACTACCACCGCCTCATTGTCCCGGCTCAGGGCTTCAAGCCTCTCGCGACCTCTTTGCTGGCACTTCTCCAGGAACTCTTGCTGAGCCCTGATAGCGGTGTCTGCAGCCCGGGAAGCATCTTTGCCAGTCTTGCCCAGCATCTGGCCTAGTCGGAGCATCTGCTTCCTGAGGTTGTACTTCTCCTCGGCCATGTGTATAGTGGGCTTTATGATTTTCACTCTGCCCTCAAAAGCGGGCCCGAGTATGAAGGGGATACCCTGGATATAGGGGCAGTTGTAGCTTCTGTCTACGTCGTGTGCCACCATCTCTAGGTCGATAACGTTAGGCAGGAAAACGTAGTCTACGTTCTTCTCGATGAGGTTCTCCACGTGTCCGTAGGCTACTTTGACCGGATAACACATCTCAGCCAAGATCAACTGCAGCCCCTTGTTGATGAGCTTTCTGTTTGTTTTGTCGGAGATTACCACCTTTAACCCGAGTTCTTGGAAGAATGTGGCCCACAGGGGGAACTGCTCGTAGAACATTAGCATTCTGGGAATGCCAATAGTCACGGAGTCAGTGTCGGCTTCGTCCTCCTTGTAGTAACTTAGCAGTAGCTCCTCCCTCTCCTTGAACAGATCGGGCAGGTCCTCACCAGCGCTCTCTCCCTTCTTGATCTCATATCTGTCGCAGATGCCGCCGTAGAACGATTCTTGATGATCACCAATAAGGATCCTCTTTATTTCGCAGTGGTTGGGACAATGCATGCACTCGAAGGTTTTGACCTGATAATGCCTGTCCCCAAGATCGAAGCCCACGAAGTTGCTCTTTTGCTTGCCTTCCATCCACCGTTCTCGTGCAATTAGAGCAGCGCCTATGGCGCCGGTTACATTGTGATCCTCGGGCACCATGATTTGTTTATCAAGGATATTTTCAAAGGCGGCTGTCACACTACTGTTTGTAGCTACCCCGCCCTGAAAGTATATCCTGTTGCCAATCTTCTTATTTCCTACAACCTTTTCTATGTAGTTGTAGGCCACCGAATATGAAAGACCGGCAACAAGGTCAACCTTGGGTGATCCCACCTGTTGATGGTGTATCAGGTCTGATTCCATAAAGACGGTGCACCGCGTTCCCAGGTCGGTGGGGTTTTTGGAGTCGTGGGCGAATTTGCTGAATTCATCGATTCCTATATCCAATCTGGTGGCTTGTTCCTGAAGGAAGGAGCCTGTTCCTGCAGCACAGACTTTGTTCATCTCAAAATCAACCACTGAGCCGTTCTTGAGAGAGATGTATTTTGAATCCTGGCCCCCGATCTCGAATATAGTGTCGACAGTGCTGTCGATTTCGATGGTGGCCTTGGCCTGCGCCGTAATCTCATTGATCACTGCATCGGCGCCAACGAAATCGCCCACGAAGTAACGTCCGCTGCCGGTGACTCCTACCCCTTGGACTTCCAGGAGCTTCTCCATGCCGAGAACAATGTCCGCGAGTCCCTTCTTGACCGACTTTATCGGCTCGCCTTCAGTCATCAGATATCTCTTCCGCAACAGCTTCTTGTTTTCATCCAGGATGACGATGTTTGTGCTTGCTGCGCCAACATCGATCCCCAGGTACACCCTCTCTTTTTGCGCTTGTTGCCCAATGTAGTCAGCGCTGTCAGCTGTTGCATCACCTTTGTAGCTCAATCGCTTCAGGTATCCCTGTTTGGCTTCGTTGGCTGTTCCAATCAGGTATTGCTTCAAATCCTCTATGGCCCTCCCAAGGTCAAGTGGGGTGCTTGTTTCCCTTTCACTGGCCATAATAGCCGAGCCCAGGGCCCCCATGATGAAGAAATGCTCGGGGACAACTAGCTCTCCTGGTTCAAGCTCCAGCAGGTCTTCAAATGCTTTGACCACCCCCTTGTTGGCAGCTACTCCACCCTGGAATGCCACAGGCTTCTTGAATTTCTTGCCTTTGCCCAGGTTGCTTATGTAGTTCCTGGCCAGGGCATAGCATAGCCCAGCTACTATGTCCTCTTTTGGAGCCCCTTCCTGCTGTAGATGAACCATGTCGGATTTGGCAAATACACTGCACCTGCCGGCAAGGGTCGCCGGCCTTTCAGATTTCAGGGCTAGATCGCCAAATTCCTGATCTATGGAAATACCTAGACGATACGCCTGTTGGTCCAGGAAGGAGCCGGTCCCAGCGGCACATATCTCATTGAGGGCGTGGTCAACAACGATCGCTTCCCCTTTCCTTTCATCTGGCTCCAGGAAGATCAGCTTCGAATCTTGCCCCCCGATTTCGATAACCGTCCTGACCTCGGGATGAAAACTGGTGACGGCCTTTGCTTGAGTTATGATCTCGTTCTCTTTGTCTATGCCCAGGACATCGGCCACTAGCTCTCGACCGCTTCCGGTGGCTATCACTCCTTCCAGCTTGGGGAAATCCGTAGCAAGGCTGTTGAAGGCATCGAGCAAAGCTGGGATAGGCTGCCCCTTCGTTCGTTGATAGATACTATCAAGCAGGTTCACCTGTTCGTCAATTATGGCTATGTTCAGGCTGACCGAGCCTACGTCTATTCCCATGTAGAGCTTGTCTCGCTCTGCCATTTTGTCCTCTCCGCTATGGGTCAGGCCATAGTCCTGACCTGGAAGCTGCTGGCGAGGTTCTTATGAGCCCTCGCCATGGAGATAATCGAAGTAAGCCTTCTCCATCTCCAATGCGTCAGTGGGAAGCGGGTTAATCTTGCCCGCGCCAAGTGCGTAGATGTAAATTCTAGCTGTCTTCTCCAGCATCTCACAGTTGGTAAAGGCTTCCCTCATGTCTCTCCCCACGGTGACCGTACCGTGATTTGCCAGTATGACTGCGTTCCTTGGCCCCAGCGCGGGAACCACATTCTCTACAAGCTCCTGGCTGCCGGGGAGGGAGTATTCGGTCACCTTTATCTCCCCACCGAGATAGGTGACCTGGTCGTCGAGAATAGGGGGGATCTCCGCACCGATAACCGATAAGATGCTGCCGAAAACGGGATGGGTGTGGATGACGGCATTTACCTTTGTGCGCGCTCTGTAAATGCCGATATGTAGCATAGTCTCTATGGAGGCGGTGAGCTCCCCCTCGACGCACTCCCCCTCGAAATCGACGATTCCTATGTCATCCACATCGAGCAGGTCGTAATAGCGGTTATTGGGAGTAATGGCCAGCAACTGCCGACCGCCCGGCTCGCTGATACGCATGCTCACATTTCCCGAAGTGCCTACTACCAGGCCCTTCTGAGCCATTTGCTGGGCGGCCTCAAGCACCGCTTTCTTCTCAGAGTTCCAGACGCTCATCCTTACCTCCAATAGTGAATAGCCATCGCTTATCTTTGGGAGATACTGCCGGTCTCCAACGGGTAGCCCTCAAGGAGAAAAACGAGGCTATCTCAGCAGGGACAAAAGGAATACAAACCAAGTGCCCTTGATATCTATGCCTAATGCATAATTATACCATAGATTCGCCTTGGCATAAATATCCTCTTGCGGGCATTGCGTGGTGGAGACCGACACGCCATAGATGATAAGTGGCAGCTAGGTGGGCAATCTGGTCATGCGTTGCGTTTATTTTTGGGGCTTGACCGTTGCATAAACAACGCACCAAACCTTTAGGGTCTCGTGTGGTCCTTTGAAATGAGCGCTCTCAAAAAACTCCGCAGTGACGTTTTCCACTTGATAAAACCCTCTCTGGGAAAGAAACTCCTCAATAGCACCCTCTTCTATTCCAAAGCAAAAACGCTCGGACGTAACAGGTTGACCGATTCGTTCCCAAAGTTTTCGTATCCTTTGCACCTGTTCCCGCTCATAGGTTCCGTCCAGAGCTGACTTAAAGACATAGTCGAATATGATGGAGCTACCTTCGCCTGAATTCTTTGCCACAAAAGCTAAGGTCTCATCCATCGCCTCAGCCGTTATATACGGGGTCACGCCTTCCCAGATGAACAGGGTCTTCAATTTCTTGTCGTAGCCACTTTCGCATAGCCCGTCACCTAGCTTTTTTTCGTCAAAATCAACGGGGACATAGACAACGTTGTCTGGAAGAGAGCCAAATATCCTCTTGACTTTTTCCATCTTCACCTTTTGGGTGGCTGGAAAATCCACTTCAAACACCTTGGCCTTTCCTTTTAGTTCGTCAAACCTATAGGCTCTGGAATCGTAGCCAGCTCCCAGGATAACCAGCTGCTCGATCCCATCGTCAATGCGCGCCTTTAAATAAGCGTCGATATATTTGGTGCGGCCTACTATATAGCTAACCATACCGGGAACTAATCGTTCGGCACACCAAAGGGCGATCTTTGTCAGGAGCCGACTCTTGCCGATGATGCGGAATTTGGTGGCGACGAAATCCTTTGCCAAAGGGTCATGGCACATTCGTTCATCCTCTGGTGCCAGCCACTCGGCAAACCTGAAGGCAACGGTTCCCTCTGCGGTGAAACTTGGTTTCCCCTCTTTCATGTTAAGCCACCTTTCTCAGCAGCCTTTCATATACAGAAGGGTAGCTATCCCCCATGTCAGATCGATCCCTTGACAACATGTAGACTGCGCAATTATATTGATGTCAATCATTTGCTATGCAGACCATTGACCGCTATTCAGCTTTTGCCATTCATCATAGCATATCCTGGCCAAAAAACTACATTCTGCTAGATGTTATGCATACATGGGCCGTCGCCCTTCTCCCCATATATTCCGATAGCAGACAGGTCTTCTTCGATACCTCAGGTGACAAGGACACAAGTGGAAAGAGATTGCTGAAACCCTGAGAAGGGTAGCTGACTAGAGCAATGAGAATAGCAGACGTACTTACAGCTTCGAGGGTTATTGCAGCTCCGGTAATCATGTGGCTCATACTCTCGGATGAACCGCTTGCTGCATACTATCTCTTCGCTGCTGCTGCAATAACCGATTACCTTGACGGGTACTTTGCAAGGAGAAGCGAGAAGATAGCTACGTACGGAGCGGTCTTTGACGGCTTGGCTGATATCTTTCTTCTTATTCTAACGGGAGTTGCACTTTTCATAAATGGCGAGGGGTTGTCGCTTTTTGTAGTAGGGATGATAGGACTGGCTCTTACAGCCACTGTACTGTGGCTTATCTCCAGGAAAAGAGGAAGGGCTACAATACCTCACTTAGATACAAACATTCTTGCTGCCTTTGTGTATCCAACAATTATGGCATACATAATCGGTTGGCAGTACGCACTACCACTTCTTCTTGTTACGTTCGCTGTAGGGCTGTATACATTTAGAAAGTATGTTGTTTATGCCTGGAGTATCTACGCAAATAGATAGCACCGAACAGCGCTACCTATTGCTCCGACTTGGGGAGCCAGCAAGGATCGTGGCCCGCCAACTCTTGGTATTTCGGCTAGTCCTCAGTTCCTTCACGCTTCTCTGTCCTGGATAGCAAGTTCCTGACGAAAGCATGGATCTTGTTCCGGAAATGGCTATATACAAACACTCCCCCTACCAAGACAGCTACAGCCACCTTGAGGATAGTACTGCCGGTTCCCTGATCGAGAGAGGCGTCAGTCGCACTGGGGAAGGTCGAATAGAAGAAGGTAGGGACAACAAGCATCATCCTCAAGCGGGTGAGATGTTTCATCGCGATGGCCTCACTCTTAGATTGGGCGGATTTCCTTTGGGCTCATGATTGAACTTCTGTGAAAGACGAGCCTCGCCACTTGCATCTAGCCCCCCTCCGTGTGTGATCATGCTAACCCAGGGCGGGTGCGATATTGCCATGCCAGGTTAGCTGCCGTTTCCTAGCAGACTCCAACCGACCACAAAGGGCTGCCCCCTCAGTGGGGGCAGAGTGAAAAGAGACAAGTGGCTGCCGCAAATTGTGTCTTGGTTCCCAGTGCTACATTGGTACACGATTCATATCCCTTTGTCAAGTGCTTCGGGCAGTTACCTTCTTTGTTGGACGAAGTCGCGCCAAATTCTGGGAGGTTTTGGCTATTGACAGGCATCCAGTAACTCAGTATAATACTGAGCACTCATGGTAACCTGTGATATCTGCGGAGCTTTGTTTAAGACCGCACAAGGTCTGGCCGGGCACAAACGCCTGCGCCATGGGGCCTATGGCTTGGCCACCGAACTGGGAATTGCCCTGACCAACAAACAGCTACACCGCAAAGTCTTAAACCGCCTTGGTGAAAAGCTGGCTGACAGATTGGCTGAAGCCATCCTCCAAAGTCGTGGGCAGGAGATCTTGGATCACTATCTAGAAGAGCTCTCCCAGCAGGGGCTGGACCTCCGCTCACTGGGAAGGTACCGTAACTTGCGGGCTATCATCGTGGCCGCTGGCGAGAGCAATCGTCTGCTCCCTCTTACGCAGGACAAGCCAGAGTGCCTCCTGGAGATCGGGAACAAGACCATCCTCAGCAGGGAGCTGGAAAACCTGAGGGCATGTGGCATACATGACATTGTGGTGGTGCGTGGATATCAGGGGGACAAGATAAAGTACCCCGCTATACGATACTACGAAAACAGAGACTATCAGAATACTGGCATCTTGAGGTCGTTGTTCTATGCCGAGGGTGAGATGGACGATGAGTTCATATTCTGCTACTCGGATATTCTGTACACCAAGGAAGTGCTGGAGCTGCTGCTCCGGGATCAATCTGACATCTCGCTCGTGGTGGATACCGACTGGGAGAGCCACTACCATCAGCGCCGCCAGCACCCGGTTTCCGAGGCTGAGCTGGTCAGGGTTGAGGGCGACCGGATAACACAGATTGGAAGGAATATCTTGCCGTCGGATGATGTGTACGGCGAGTTCATCGGGCTTGCCAAATTCAGCAAGAAGGGTGCGGAGATACTTAGGGCGAACTATGAGTGGGCTATTCAGAGTTATAAGGCTAGAGCCTTTCACCGGGCACCATCGTTGGACAAGGCCTATTTCACCGACATGATCCAGGAGCTTCTAGACCAGGGGTATCCAGTGTGCCACGTTGATATCCGTGGTGGTTGGGCGGAGATCGACACCATGGAGGATTTCGACCGGGTGAGCCGGGAGCTGCGGTTGGTGTTGAAGGTAGATTAGTCACAGCTAGATGGAGGCTAGATGAAGGCTATTATCGTTGCTGCAGGCCCCGGCAGCCGACTGAACCCCTTCACCAACGACAGACCAAAATGCCTCTTGGACGTTGCCGGGCAGACCATCCTCGAGAGAGCACTGCAAGCGCTGAGAGAAAACGGGATTCAGAATATTGTGGTGGTAAGGGGGTACGCCGGTCACCTGATCAACTACCCCCACGTAACTTATTGGCATAATCCAGACTTCGGAAAGAACAATATCCTCAGGTCTTTGTTCTACGCTGAGGATGAAATGGATGACGCTTTCCTCTTCTCCTATTCAGACATCCTCTACAGCAGCGACGTTGTGGCAAGGCTCATCGACAGCGAGGCAGATATTGCTCTGACAGTGGACGTTAACTGGACTCAAACATATAAAGGGCGTGACCAGCACCCGGTTTCCGAGGCCGAGCTGGTCAAGGTCGAAAACGGCAGGGTGATAAGAATCGGCAAGGGAGTTGTCAGCCCTGAAGAGGCTCATGGAGAGTTTATCGGCCTTGCCAAGTTTGCCAAGACAGGGGCTGAGGCTATGAAGGCAGCCTATAATCGGGTGGCAAAAGAGAGCCCCTCAGCCCCCTTTCAGAACGCAGCCTCCCTGGAGAAGGCATATATGACTGACATGATCCAGGAGCTTGTGGATACCGGCTCACCAGTGCAGAGTGTTGACATCGAGGGCGGCTGGATGGAAATCGACACCCCGCAAGACCTCGAAAGAGCCCGAAGGCTGTTTGGCACATAGAGGGAAAGTATAGAGTCACGAGAATAGGAATGCAAGGGTCAACAGAACAAGTACCGCGCTATTGGCGAAAGCGAATCCTAATATCGCTCTGGATAAGCTACGCCATGTTCTATGTGGG
>SOKG01000133.1 GCA_004376205.1 Dehalococcoidia bacterium
TATCCTTAGCTTCCTCTGACATTCTACGTGCCAACTATTGTAGCACAGGTTGCCCTAATCGTGCACCCAGCCACCACCTTGTGACTGGAATTAGAAGTCCAGATTTCAATAACCGTTTTGGTAAGCTGCAACCCTATCGCCTTCAGTCTCATTCGATCCATCGTGTTTGGCTTCAACTTGAGTGTTGATAATGGCTTTTATCCTGCGTTCGAGCACTTGGCGCTCCAGGAGCACACGCCTGCCACATCCCTGACATTTGATCCCGATATCAGCACCCAATCTCACCACCTGCCAATCGTAGCTGCCACAAGGGTGCTTTTTTCTGAGGCGCACTATGTCCCCGAGCTTTAGCTCCATAGGGTCACCGCATAGTTGCTAGATGCCTGTTGATCTGCTCGCGCAGCTTCAACGCCTCCCGGCGTGCCGCCAGCGCAAAATCCCTTTCTCTCGAAGCATACAGTATCTGCCTGGAGCAGTTTATGATTGCCTTCTCACCGCTGGCATCGACCCCGTATCTTACTGTTGCTGCCAGGTCGCCGCCCTGGGTTCCGATCCCAGGGATCAGCAATGGGACTTCTGGACAGAGCTCACGTATTCTTCTCAGTTGCTTGGGATGAGTTGCTCCGACTACTAGGCCGATGTTGCCCCGGGTATTCCATTCAATAGCCTTTAGCGCGACTAGCTCAAAAAGAGGGCGGGGACTGTTAGTTGCCCCCGGCTCGAGATAGAGCGATTCCTGGAAGTCTGAAGCTCCGGGGTTCGATGTCTTGCACAGAATGAATACCCCTTTATCGGCGTAGTCAATGAAGGGAGCAATGGAGTCATAGCCCAGATAGGGATTGACCGTGATGGCATCGAAGCCAAAGGTCTCGAACATCGCCCTCGCGTAGGCCCTGGAGCTGGAAGCGATATCGCCTCTTTTGCCATCGCCGATGACGGGGATCCCCTCGGGAACGGAGGTCACAGTCTCTTTCATCGCCCTGAGCCCCTCGATGCCGAGGGCTTCGTAGAAGGCGAGGTTGGGCTTATAGGCGCATACTAGGTCTGAAGTGGCATCAATGATCTCTCGATTGAACTGGAAAATGTCGATCTTGGGCATCAACTCAGGATCGGGATCGAGCCCGATGCAGAGCAGGCTCTGATTGGTTCGGGAGGCAGCTAGTAGCTTTTCTACGAAGTCCATCTTGGCATGTCCTGCTCTGTTGTGGTCAAGGAGATGATAGCAGTCGCTTACCGAAGCGTCAAGGATACGTACCCTGAGCCATCAGGTAAGGTTGTCACCGGTTCAGGGCGTTGACAACCCCCGCTGGGCGAAACTATAATAGCGCTGACAGTCGTAGTGTGAAAGGTGGTGCGGATATGGCCAATGAGATGGGGAAGAGATATCGTTGCGCGAAGTGCGGCACGGAACTGATTGTCACCCGGGCAGGCAACGGGGCGGTCAGTTGTTGCGGACAGCCTATGGAGAAGAAGACTTAAACGGGCCGTGTTGGTGGTGTAGGAAGACATGAGCCAGAAGATAGAAGCCAGAAGGGAGTCTTAGGGAAAATGCCGAACCTACTAGGTAGAAGATTCCGTTGTGAGACCTGCAATAGCGAAGTATTGATAACCAAGGCAGGCGAGGGGGAAGTGGAGTGTTGCGGTCAACCGATGACCGCACAGCAGCCCAGGCCCCTGCCCTCTTCAGATTAACCCCATAGGGAGAGCCCGGCTAGTAGAAGCAATGGATGTTTCTTCACGTTTGGGGCTTTCTTCATTTCAAGACTATGGGTGGTGTCCCTCTTTTAGTTGATAGTCCTGGCAATCCCTTTGCTTTTTCCGAGAACAGATTCTCCTGCTTTGCCCTGGGTGCATTGGAGCACGAACTCCCATCACACCTGCAGCAGATGCGTCAGGCTCCCCCTATATGGGACGACGCGTTGCTCTCTAGCCAGCCAGCCTGTATACTCATGCTGGTACTACCTCTGGGGCTCGATGATAACCTTGATGGAATTATGCTCTTGGGGATGGGTTACCATGTGGAAGCCCAGTCCTGTCTCTGCCAGGCCTAGCCTGTGGGTGATCATCTCTCTCACGCGCAGGTTGCCGGCTCGGATGAGTTCCAGCGCTGCAGCGTGGTCCGCAGGGCTGCCGGCATAAGATGTGGTAAGAGTTATGTCGTTGCGCCAAAACAGGTCATTCAGAGATATGGGAAAGGTCACTCCCGGCTCGGTAGGTGCGAAGAAGAGAATAGTGCCCCCGCGCTCTACCGAACTCAGAGCCTGCAGGATAGCCGCTCTGGCTCCAGTGCACACTATCACCAGGTCTGCCAGTCGGCCGTCGTTAACATCGCGCAGATAGGCTGGCACATCCTCATCGGCGTGAATGGCGTCGTGGGCACCGAACCGTCGCGCCACTTTTAGACGGTAGTTAAGGATGTCTGTTGCTACCACCATATCTGCACTCGCCATGCGTGCCAGATGCACATGCAGTAGTCCGGCGATGCCGCTGCCGATAACGAGCACGCAGTAGCCGGGTTTCATGCCTGATCGCCTCTGTCCACGCAGGATACATGCCACTGGTTCAACGAAGGTTGCCTCCTCGAAAGACACCTCTTCAGGTAGCAAGAACACCCCACGGTCCACGTTGATAGCTGGTAGCCTGATGTATTCGGCAAAGCCACCAGGGTCGAAGTTAGTCTGACGAAGGGTATCGCACACGGTGTGATTGCCAGTGAGGCAGTAGTGACATGTATTGCAAGGAACGTGATGAGCCGCGGTGACTCGATCACCCATTTTGTAGTGTTCCACTCCATCTCCTACAGACTCAATCACGCCTGCGACCTCGTGACCAAGCACCAGAGGCACCTTATGGGTGCGGTACCATTCCATGACGTCGCTGCCGCAGATGCCGCTGGCTTCTACGCGCAGCAGAAGCTCTCCGGGTCCAATCCGTGGGGTTGGCATCTCCTCCGGCCGCACATCCTGGTTGCTATAGTACATTGCTACGCGCATAGTATTCCCTCCTCAGCAGATTGGTTTCTAGCTATGTGTGGTCACGGGCACCTGCTTCTGCTTTGGCTGGTTCCGGTTTGCCACATTATATCTGGAATAGATGCTAGAAGAAATCCCTCCGTTTTGGCTAGCTTGAGTTAGTGGGGGGCTCCTATACAATAGAAAAGGGCAGAAGGGTGATGTGTGGACGAGCAGGGGCTGATTGATGGTACCCTTTCGCTATCCCTAAGCTCCTGGGGACCATTTCTGGAGCGAGGGATAGAGATAAAACCTTGATTGCTAAGCTTCTTCGTCATCGCTTGGCTGTGCTAGTTCGTCTGTGTAAGGCTCTAGCACTATCGCGCGGCTATCGACTACACAGGTGTCGGCAATCATGTCGTGGAGACCTCGCTTTCTGCTGCTCAGGCCGATGATGATTAAGCCGAAGGCGGCAGCGGGAACGGGAAGCAAGTCTACAAAGCGGCCGGCAAGGAAAAGAATCGGCGCAAACAATGGTACAAGGTAGAACAAATAGCGTAAGATAGCATTGCCAAAGCCAATGGTGCTGCCATCAGACTTGACGATCTTGGCGCGGATGACCATCTTGCCTGGAGTTTGTCCGCGCCATGACCAGAAGCCTACGAAGTAGATTAAACCGACTACAGGAGGCAGGTATGTGGCTACGGTGGACTCGGTGCCGAAGATTACGCTGAGTATGGTGGCAATAATGAGCAGCGCTATGATATCGATAACGAACGCCAGCAGCCTGATCAAGGCCCCCCTGTACTCCAGCCCCTCGGCTTCGATCGCAGCCTCAACTGCGCCTTCTTCACCTTCGGCTTCGACCAAAGCCTCAGCCGGGCTGCTTTCTGCCCCGGGCTCAGCTGATCCTTTTCCCTCTTCGTTCTCCATTGTTTCTCCTGTCAAAGCTTTAACGTTGGTGCGAAAATTATACCAGCAAAACGCCGAACGGGCAACAGGCGCTAGGGCTGCCCAGCTTGAGTTAATCGCAGGATAACCACAGGATAACCGCCCTCAGGACTAGGTTCCTCTGGGTATACTCTCTTCAGGCCGCCTTCGGACTCGAATTCCCCATTGAGGCTGCGGATAACCAGCGAATCCTCTGGGAATTCATCGTACTTTTCATCTAACCTGGCCCACCCAAGGATGGGTGCGGCGAAGGCGAGGTCCAGCGCAGAAAAGACCAGGTAGTCGGCGCCCCATTTCTCCATGATCTGCGCTGCCTCTGAGGGCTCGGTGGTGGAGTAGGCGAGTCCTACATCGTGCAACCTCCCCGTGTCCCAGCCGTAGTATCCACCATCCACAACTGGTCTCCGCTTGCCCATGTCAAGGTTTCCCAAGTCAAGGATCCAGTAGCCCCAGTTCCACTGGGTCATTATCAGCGACTCCTCGGGGGTGCTGTCCCTTAGATAGGTTAAGGCATCCTGCCAATCTTCGTGTACAGCCATCCTGGGGCTGGAGCCTATGTTATAAGCGATGACAAAGGAAAAAAGTATCGTAAGACCCAACACGGTTACCACCACAAGCCTTTTCAGCAGCGGCCTAGACCAACTCCGTCCCCCCCAGTCCCAAAGGAAGGCCAGTCCCACTCCAGAGAGCAAGCAGGCCGCCGGTGTCGCGTAGAACAGGACGCGGCGGGCAAAGAGGCTTAGAACCAAAAGGGAGAGGAACCAGCAGGTGAAGAAGATGCTGCCCTCAGAGCGCTTTTTCCAGGCGAGGTACAGGCCCACGGCTATCGGGATGAGGAGAAAACCGTAGATGAGGATGTCTCCAAGGCTGATACCGCTCATCTCAGCGATAGGGCTTTGTCCCATTGTTCGGACTGCAGCTCTTGCGAGGTTGAACAGGGAGGTGGCCTGCTGGTGATAAAAGCTCGCCGCCACGATGTTGCCCAGGACTATGAGGGCGAACGTGCGCCAGTTGACTTCGCTTATGGCAGAGGTCAGCCTGCGCACCAGGCTTGGCTCTGTCTTCAGCAGGTCTGAGTATCCCAGCAGGAATCTCACCACGAAATACACTGCCAGTACGACTAGCAGCAGCGCAGGGCCGACGAAGCTCCACTCGAGGTAGAGTAACCCCTCCACGCTGAGCACCCCGAGTCCTGCCAAGAGCCATCCTATGTCTCTCTTGCCTATGCGGAACTGCCAGCCCCTGGAGAGGTAAAACAGGAAGGCGCCTAGCATCAGTAGCAATGCGCTAAGCCCATCACGATCGACGTAGCCCCCTGCCCCGATGAAGATGGCATGAAGCATCATGGCCCAGGCGAGGGCGGAGAATAACCCCACCCGCCGGTTGTAGATCTTAGCGGCAACCAGATATATCACGACCATGCTGACTATCCCCAGAAGAGGAGGCAGGAATTTAGATACAAGGTCTAACGCGTCTGCCGATGGCATACCAAAGACGGAGCTAATGGCTTTGGCGATGTAGGCCAGGGGGTAGGCCAGCCCGCTATGCAGGGTATCGATATCTTCCGTCAACACAAGGCTGGAGGGAGGCCCTCCCTCGGCCATGACCCATCTCGCCAGCCAGTGGAAGAAATAGGAGTCGTGGCTTAGGATATAGTAGTGGTTGGGGTTGAGCAGGTGCAGTATGCGAAGGAAAAAAGCGTATGCAGCCAGCCCGCCCAGAGCGAGCAGTACCAGCCATCTTGTGGGAAGGGTGGGAAGCCTTGCCTGGAAGGCTTCCCAGCGGCTGCCTGCTCTATCCAGCCACATTTTCAGGGCTAACCGTTCCGCCTCGAACGACATGCTCCCAATTCTAACTTTTAGTCCAAGCGGCGTCAACTACGTTCGCTGACCGGAAATCAGCGATTAGCTCCAGGAAAAGGTGAGTTTAGGGTGTCATTGCGAGCGAAGCGAAGCTCCCACAGATGGGGGGTGGGAAGAACCGGCGTTGGTAAACGCGCTAGATTGGGCTAATTTGACTACATGGGGAGGAAGTCCAAAAAATTGGGAGGAAAAGTTAACATGGGCATAGGGGTGATGAAGGGGGACACGATTGACAACTGTGGATGATTGTGTGACGATTGTACTACACGGATTGCAGTACTATAGTACGATGGTGCGGTAGTACTGGTGCATTTTCTGTTCGCTGAGTTAGGCTTTGAACAGCACTTATCCAGCGGCTAACCCGCTGGCTGCAGTAGAGCTATATTTAGGGAGGAAGTGACTATGATGGGATGGGGGACTAGTAGTTAATTGTCTTGATTAACTAGGGGGCGATGATCCGCTATCTGTAACTGGTTACCTGGATAGCGGGGAGCCAGTGCTGAAACCGACCTAAGAAGAAAACGTCGATT
>SOKG01000131.1 GCA_004376205.1 Dehalococcoidia bacterium
AAGGGTTTGGAATTACCTTTTCAGTTGCTTCCTTGACCAACTTTGGCTCCTAGTCCTTGGAGATCGGAGATGATCTCCCTGATGTCTATATTCACCGGGCAGGCGGCAACGCAGCGGCCGCAACCTACGCAGCCAAGAGGCCCGAACTGCTGCGGAAAATAGAGCAGCTTGTGACAGAAGCGCTGGCGGAGGCGAGTTCCCTTATCTGCTCGGGGGTCATAGCCGCCGGCGATGCGAGTGAATCCTTTTGACTGGCAGCTCTCCCAGGTGCGTATTCGCTCTATCTTCCCTCTATCCCTGCGATCCCGTATGTCGAAGCAGTAGCAGGTAGGGCAGACGTATGCGCAGACGTTGCAGTGAATACAACGGTCGGCTAACCGGCTCCAGTAGGGTTCATCGAACACCTTCTGCGCGGCTTCGACAATTCCTTCAGCAGGGACGTCGGTACCGCAGGAAGGCACTGACGGCTTCACGTCTGACTCCTTAAGTTCCACTCCCCGCAGAAGCCTCTCGCCCTTTTCGGTAACGGTTTCGACTGCATAGCTATCGTCTACTTCGGTAAGCATAATATCAACCTTGGAGGAATCATTGGGAGCGCTGCCCATGCTTGTGCAGAAACACTGGGGGGCAGGTTTGGTGCAAGCGAGGCCAATCATGGTAGTTTTGTCTCGATGCTGAGCCCAGAGGGAATCGGCGGGATCGTCTAAATAGGGGCCATCGAGTGTGGCGATCCCCCAAGCGTCACAGGGGCGGATGCCAAAGATGATTGTCTCCTGTTCGATAATCGCGGGTGTAACCTCAACGTCGCTGTCTTTCCGCTCGACGGTAAACAGAGTATCAGTTCTGGGGAAAAACAGCTCCTTGGGTGAGAGGTTTGTATTCTCATAGTCAAATGCAATCTCATCCACCGATTGGACGGGAGAGAATAGGGTGAGATGGTTGACATGCTTGGGAGCGACCAGGGTTCGCTCCTTCATGATGCTGCCGAGCCAGGATTCCAGCTCCTTTTTCCCTAGAATCTTCGTCATTACCCGATTCCCAGTTTTTCGTCTTTCTTGAAGGTGATTAAGGGCGCGAGAGCAGCATCGCTCATGCCCGCCTGATAGTCGAATAGGCTGAGCACTTCCTGCTCCAGCTTCCTGTTGAGCAAGCTGAGAGGGATGTTAACCGGACAGACTCGTTCACACTCGTTACAGGAGATGCAGCGCCCCCCCAGATGAAATGCACGGATCGTATTCCACATCAAGTTCTCTTCAGGGGCTATCCTGATCCCCACCCATTCCGGGTCGAGCTCTTCTGCAAAACAGTCTATGCAATAGCAGCCGGGGCAGGCCTGGCGGCAGGCATAGCAGCGAAGGCACCGTTCCGCTTGTTCCCGCCAGAAGGCGGCTCTCTCCTCCGTTGTCTTGGCCTCCATTTCCGCGACATCGGCAAAATCGGCGGGAGGCTCCTCGGTCACAGGCTCGCCCACCAGGAAGTCATAGACTACGGGGGTGTGCTGTCGGCACCAGTTGCAGCGTTGCTGAATCTGCTCGCTGCGCTTGTTCCAGCCCCACTCTACTACACCGGGGCAGACCACGCCGATGATGAATACCTGGTCGCGCTCGATCTGCTTCTCGCTGAGAAGGAGATTTACAGCGCGCGAGTCGCAGCCCTTGACCACCACAGCGGTGGGTTTGCCTTTCTTATCGAGGAGATACTTCACCAGGTTGTGGCTGCAGGTGTTATCAAAGACAAGCCGGTCGACGGCTGCGGGATCATAGATAAAAGCGGGGCGCGCGCTGACGCCGTCGCTACCGGTCTCATAGCCGATGACGCATTCTACGGTGCCCTCTTGGAGAAGCTCCTTGGCCTTGTCTCTAATCTGCTGCGCAAAGTCTGCTCCCATCAGCTCACTTTCCTCGATCCCAGCTTGGTCATGTCCTCGGTGAACTCAGAGACGATCTTGGCGAAGCGCTTTCCCTCTGAAGCTGAGACCCACTCTATTCGGAATCGCTCTTTCCCTATCCCCATGAAGTCGAGCAGCTCTCTCAATAGTGCGAAGCGACGGCGACTGTAGTAGTTGCCCTCATTGTAATGGCAATCTCCAGGATGGCAGCCAGCGACTAGGACGGCATCAGCGCCCTCCTCAAAGCACTTGACTATCAACAGCGGGTCAATCCTGCCTGAACAGGGAACGCGAATAATACGGATGTTGGTCGGGTAGGCGTGACGGCTGGTGCCGGCCATGTCAGCTCCGGCATAGCTGCACCAGTTGCACAGGAAGCCAATAATCAGGGAGTCGTTATCTGCCGACAAGCGTCAAAACCTCTGAGATCAGTTGCTGGTTGGTGAAGCCGCGCAGGTTGATCGCCCCGGGGCGGCAGGCTGCTACGCAGAGCCCACAGCCCTTGCACAGAGTCTCGTTGACCGCAGCGATGGCGCGCCCATCCCTGGTGACTTGTTCCTCGATTGCGTTGAACGGGCAGACCTCCTTGCAGGCGAAGCAGCCGACGCACTTCATCGGGTCAACAAGAGCGGTGAGCGGGTTGGTGGTGAGGCTGTCCTGGCTGAGCAAGACTAGAGCCTTGGCTGCAGCGGCGCTGCCATGCGCTACGCACTCGGGGATGTCGCGGGGACCGATGCAGGCGCCGGCGACGAATATGCCATCAGTCTGGGTCTCCACCGGGCGTAGCTTGGGATGGGCTTCGATCAGGAAGTTGTAAGTATCATAGCTGATGTTGAGGGCTTGGGCGATCACGTCAGCATTATCGCTGGGCTCCATGCCCGTTGCCAGCACAACCAGGTCAGCGTCGATCTCCACCGGCCTGCCCATGAGTGAGTCCTCGCCCAGAACCTTGAGCCTCTTCCCATCCTGGTAGATTTGTGAGACCCTTCCCCTGAGGTAAATTGCGCCGGCTTCATCCTGGGCACGACGGGCGAACTCCTCGAAGTCCTTGCCCCCAGCACGAACATCTATATAGAAGACGTAGCATTGGACATCGGGGTCATGCTCCTTGAGCATGATGGCGTGCTTTGCCGTATACATGCAGCAGACCTTGCTGCAATAGGGCCGCCCCACCTTGTCATCACGCGATCCCACACACTGGATGAAGACTACACTCTTGGGGTGAGCACCATCTGAGGGTCGGAGCACTTCGCCCTCGGTGGGCCCAGCAGCGGACATCAGCCGCTCCAGGTGGAGCGAGCTGATGACATCGGGATATCTTCCCCCCCCATACTCGCCGTAGACACTGTAATCGAAGGTCTTGAAGCCGGTGGCAACTACGATAGCACCGAACTTTTCGGTTACGATCTCATCCTGCTGCCCCCAGTCAATCGATCCCGTCGGGCAGAGCTTTTCGCAGACGCGGCACTCAGGAGGCTTCTTGCCTTCCTCCGTCTCTGCCCATTCAAGATACTTCCGATAGCGGCAGTTTACCATGTCGATCACCGGCATGTTGGGGACCGCCTGGGCGAAAGGTATATAGATGGCTGTGCGTTGGCCCAGGCCGAGATCGAACTCGGAGGGCAACTTCTCCGGGCACTTCTGCCAGCAGGTGCCGCAGCCAGTACACTTTGTGTGGTCAACCATTTTCGCCTTCTTCAGGATATCCACCTCGAAATTGCCCACGAACCCTCGCACCTCTTTTACCTCGGAGTAGCTGAGGAGACTGATGTTAGGATGCTGAGATACATCGACCATCTTCGGGGTCAGTATGCAAGCCGAGCAATCAAGGGTGGGGAAGGTCTTATCTAACTGGGCCATGCGCCCCCCAATACTGGGCTCTTTCTCCATCAGAACCACTTCGTGACCGGCGGAAGCTATATCCAGAGCTGCCTGTATTCCCGTAATGCCACCACCGATTACCAGGGCACGCTTGGTGAGGCCCACCTGTTTGGGGAAAAGGGATTCATGACGAGCGACCTTTGCCACGGCCATGCTTACCAGGTCGATGGCCTTCGCTGTGGCATCCTTGGGATCAGAGTGCACCCAGCTGCAGTGCTCCCTCAAGTTTGCTATCTCGAGAAGGTAGGGGTTAAGCCCGGCGGCGGCAACAGTTTTGCGGAAGGTATTCTCGTGCATTCGTGGGGAACAGGCGGCGATCACCACCCGGTCCAGCCTTTGCTCCCTTATCGCATCGCGGATCGATGCCTGACCTACCTCGCTGCAGGTGTACTTGTTTTCATCGGCATAGGCCACCAGAGGCATTCGCCTGGCAGCTTCAACAACCTCGGGGACATTTACTACGCCCGCGATATTGGTGCCACAATGGCAGACAAAGACCCCTATTCGGGACATCCTTCCTCCTAGATAAGCTTCTTGTCGCGCAACATAGGCAGCGGGTCGGTCAGGTGTTTATTCAGCAAAAGCTCCTTGTGCGAGAAGCCCAGAGCGAGCCCCATTAGCTGAGTAAAGTACAGGACAGGCAATTGGGTCTTCTGCCCATACTTTGCCGTCATATCCTTCTGGTACATGTCGAGGTTGGCGTGGCACATCGGGCAGGCAACGGCAATGCAATCAGCACCGCTTCGTTCTGCGAGGGAGATAAGCCGATGAGATAATCTGAGGACAATGTCGAAGCGGGCGAAGGCCACGCCAGCGCCGCAGCAGGCTGTTTTCAACCCCCAATCAATAGCCTCAGCGCCAAGCCTCTCCATAAGGCGATCCATCGTTTGCGGGTTCTCGGCATCGTCGAAACCGGCCACCTCAGGGGGACGAACCAGAAGGCAGCCGTAATAGCAGGCTACCTTCAGCCCGTTGAGAGGCTTCACGATTGGAAGGGGGACGCTCTCATCTGCCAACACCTGGAGCATTGGCTTGACGGTGACAGCGGTGCTCAACTCTTTGCCGACGGCGCGGCTGACAAGGTCCAGGGTATCCTTATTCTCGAGTTCATGAAGGGTGAATTTCAGCCGGGAGAAGCACAAGGCGCAGGGAACAGCCAGTGGAAGCCCCTTTTCCTCAGCTTGCTTTAGTGTGTGGGCGGGAAGCGCCAGGCTCAGCAGGTGGTCTGTGGAGTGGGCTGCTGAGGCACCGCAGCAGACCCAGTCTTTCAGTTCTCGCAGATCAATACCTACTCTTTGGCATACCAGCCGCGCGGAGACATCGTATTCTGCCGCCGTGGCGTGTAATGAACATCCTGGGTAATAAGAATAGGCGTGGTTCGCAACGGACTTGCCGACATCGGATTCTGCTGGTGCCAACACTAGCTCGACTTCCTCTCTAGCTCCTTCACGCGTGTTGCGATCCGCCTAACGTTTGCCAATCCCTTTGTTCTTTGGGGAAGGAGCTTTAGCTTCCCTCTGGCAAGCAGTGCCGGTAAACGTTTAATGTTGTTGAAGAAGTGCCTGCTGAGTAGATTATACGTAATTCCTAGCCCGAACTCGTAGACGCGACCGAAGAGGCGTACCTGCTGGAGGAAGGCGCTGTGGAAGACCGCTATCTCCCTTTGGGCGGGTGGCTTGCCTTCAGCCTGGGAGAATAGCCGCAGAGACTCTATCACCTTGGCGATGTCAATCTCTCGCGGGCACCTCAAAGAGCAGGTCTGGCAACACACGCAAAGCCAGATGGCAGAGCTATCCAGTATCTCATCCTTGAGGCCCAGCTGGATCCCCCGCATGACCTGCCGTGGGGTAATGTCCATGGCGTAGGCGGTGGGACAGCCCGCGGTGCACTTCCCGCACTGGTAGCAGGAAGTGACGTTTTCCCCGGTGTGACTTTGGACAAAAGAAAGAAAGTCGTTGGCAGGCTCAAGGACTATGACACTCTGCTCTGGCATTCTTGTTGATATCCTACTAATTCCAGTATAAACGAAATCAATCGAACGGGCAAAGGTTGCCTCTTCAATCCTGAGGAGTAGTCTTACTTCCGGCCATCTTCTCCTTCAATTCGGCGTAGGTTGCGTCCAAAGCCTGTGGTATCACCCTGACGTCGGATACCACCGTCATGAAATTGACGTCGCCACTCCAGCGGGGGACGACATGGGTATGGACGTGATCTTCGACCCCGGCCCCAGCCACCCTGCCCAGGTTTATGCCGATGTTGAACCCATCGGGGCAGTATGCCTCGGTTAGCGCTCTGCAACTCCTTCTTACCAGGTCGAAGTGCTCAAGTAGCTCCTCGTTGGTGAGCTCATCCAGGTTGGCAAGGTGCCTGTAGGGGGCTACCATCAGGTGGCCGGGGGTATAGGGATAGGCGTTTAGCATAACGAAGTTCCTATCTCCTCGGAAGAGAATGTAGTTCCGTCTATCCCGGTTCCCTTTCGGCTTTTGACAGAAGATGCACACTTTCTC
>SOKG01000167.1 GCA_004376205.1 Dehalococcoidia bacterium
CTGGGCCTTCAGTACAGCGCATCGGCCTACCTGGGGGCTGTGGAAGCTGCCCAGCTCATCGCTCGCGACGTCAGCCGTTTTCTTGTCAGCTACGACGTTTGGCTCACGCCCACCCTCAGCGAGCCGCCCGTGCCCCTTGGTACCTTCGACTACAATCCGGATAATCCCTGGCAGGGGCTATTGCGAGAAGGGGAGTTCGTGCCCTTTACCACGATCTGTAACCTCACCGGGCAGCCCGCTATGTCGGTGCCCCTATTCTGGAATGCCGATGGCCTGCCGGTCGGCACTCAGTTCATTGGGCGCTTCGGCGATGAGGCGACTCTGTTCCGTCTTGCGGCGCAGCTTGAGGCGGCGCGACCTTGGGCTGACCGCCGACCGCCGGTATCGGCTTGAGGGCTCGTTTCTTGAAGGCTTTGCCTAAGAGGTCTGCCTTCTTCGTGCGCCCATGGGCAGCGGCTGCTCTCTGTCCACAGGAGTGCTTATTTGCCGCATCCTGCGCCAGGGACTCCTTGGGGTAGTATAAATGTGGCAATTGGAATATCGCAGGCGGTATGGGGTTTGCGAGGTGAGTGATCACCGAGACGGATTTGGAAAGGAGGGGTCATGGAGCACGCGACTTATTCAACCATCTCTCAAGAAATCCAGGACTTCTCTATTAAACCTGCCCCTCATTTCCATGAAGAATGCATGGGAGCCACCCTCAACTTTTACTAGCTTGGCATTGGGTATCCGGCTAGCTATCTCCTCCGAGGAACGAGGCGGCACGATTCTATCCTCGCTTCCAGTTATGACCAGCGTTGGAGCCTCGATTAAGTGTAGCCTGTCAAGTGTGCTGTGGCCCACGACAGCCTCCATCTGTTCAAGAAGTCCTTCGATGCCCACTCGTTTCAGATGGTACTTTGATAGCGGCACCAGAACCATCCTGTAGAGCCTCTTGTTGAAGGCCAGCGAAACAATGGTGCTCATCAACTCACGAAAGTCGACGCTCCTGAGATCAGGCTGGGTAGAACCCTCCTTGATGCCAATGGCCTTCAGCATCTCTGGATGAATATCGGTAGTCTCTCCTTCACCAGGGGAGGTGACCACTAGAACGAGCTTCTTCACCCTTTCCGGATAGTTTATGGCAACTTCTTGTGCAACCATGCCTCCCAGAGACATCCCCAGTACGCGAGCAGTGTTAATACCGAGGTGGTCCATTAAACCGATTGCATCATCTGCCATGGTCTTAATCGTATACGGTCCGGGCGACTTGTCGGTTCTCCCGATACCCCTGTTATCATAGACGATTACCTGGTAGTGTTTCTTGAAAGCACGGGTTTGAAAGAACCAACCTTCATGCCCACCACCGAATCCCTGTATCAGAAGCAGAGGGTCCCCCTTGCCATGGCCTTGATAGTACAGGTCGATACCATTGACTCTCGCTTTTGGCATTCTCCTATTTGCTCCCAAACGCTTGCGCTACAAATATCTTGTGGTATTATACCACCAATCGTGGGTAAATATCGTAAGCTACTGGCTTGAGAAGACGAAGAGGGAAGAAACATGGGAGGGGAAAAATGCCGGAAAGACGGCAGAGCCAGCGCAGAGTGACTGGGCAAAGACGCAGAACTCATCGGAGAGTGATGCAGGTTCCTGTAGAGACGGAGCGGAGAGTCGGGGGAGAAAGACGGAGGGGGGAGCGGAGGGTGACGGGAGAAAGGCGGAAGGGAGAGGGAGGGAGATAGGAGGAGAAAGCATGCAG
>SOKG01000172.1 GCA_004376205.1 Dehalococcoidia bacterium
GATCACACCATGCTCCGCCCATGCTTCACAGACGGCGATCTCCACCTGAAGCCACCTGTCGAACTTGTTCTCATCCGACCAGACCCTCTTCATCTCCGGCCTGGAGTAGCGTTCAATCATTTTCTCTCCCCTGGTTCACTCCGGAATTACATCCCCCAGCCTAACCATTACTCAACTCTCGGCGGTAATTCTCGTAGGCCTCTCTTATTCTATCATGCTTCAGCCCCAGAATCTCAGCGGCAAGATAAGCGGCGTTCTTGGCACCGGCTGAGCCCAGTGCAACACAGGCCACCGGTACCCCCGCCGGCATCTGAACGATGGAGAGCAGTGCATCCAGTCCTTTGATGTCGTTGGTTGGTATGGGGACGCCGATGACAGGGATGCTGGTCCAGCTAGCGAGAACGCCGGGCAGGTGTGCTGCACCACCAGCGCCAGCGATGATAACCTCCAGCCCTCGTTCTCGAGCGCCCAACCCATATTGGCGCGCCTTCTCCGGGGTGCGGTGAGCCGAGAGCACCGAGACCTCGTACTCTATGCCCAGCTGATCCAACGTGTCCAGCGCAGGCTGCATCAATTCAGCGTCCGATTTGCTCCCCATGACTATACCCACTAGTGGCATAACTAAGCCTCCTCAGCAGCAATGTCCTTCCTGTAATGACCACCCTCAAAATGCACCTGCGGCAGGTCGCGGTAGACCTTTTCTCGTGCGTCGGCAACCGTCTTGCCAGTCGCCGCCATGGTGAGCACTCTGCCTCCTGCAGTACACGTCTTTCCATCCTCAAGCTTGGTTCCAGCGTGGAAGATCAGGAGGTCTGGATCAACTTTGTCCAAACCTGTAATAGGAAAACCTGCCTTGTAGCTGCCAGGATACCCGCCGGAGGCCAGCACCACTCCAACGCAAGCTTCATCGCTCCACTCAATCTTCGTTCGCTCCAGAGTGCCATCGATTACTGCCAGCATGATGTCCACCAAATCACTCTTGAGAAGAGGAAGCTGGACTTGGGTTTCGGGGTCGCCAAATCTAGCGTTAAACTCCAACACCTTGGGCCCCTCCGAAGTAAGCATCAGCCCGGCGTAAAGCACCCCTTTGTATGGTCTTCCCTCCTGGGCCATTGCTTGTACCGCAGGCTCCAAGATAGTCTTGGTCAACGTACTAGTTAAGTCTGAATTGAAGAAACCTGGTGGACTGTAACCCCCCATGCCTCCGGTGTTGGGACCGAGGTCCTGGTCAAACGCCCTTTTGTAATCCCGGGCAGGCACTATAGGAACGACGGTTTTGCCATCGGTGAAGGCAAGCAGGCTCGTCTCCCGTCCCACAAGGCACTCCTCAACCAGCACCTGACTGCCAGCATCACCGAAGACCCGCGCCTCCATGATATCGGAAAGTGCCTTCAGGGCCTCCTCAGTTGATTGAGCAACAATCGCTCCCTTGCCTGCCGCCAGCCCATCAGCCTTGATTACCAGAGGCGGACGCTGCTTCCTCGCATAGTCCTGTGCTTCATCAAAAGAAGAGAAGACGGCGTCCCTGGCACAGGGGATGCCATACTGTTGCATGAGCCTCTTGGCGAAGACCTTGCTCGATTCAATCAGTGTCGCCTCTTTGGTGGGACCAAAGGCAGGTATGCCTAAACGCTGGAGGATATCGACTATGCCCGCAGCTAGAGGTGCTTCGGGACCGATAACCACCAGGTCAATTCCGTTGTCCTTTGCTGCCCGGGACAAAGCGTCCAGGTCGTTTGGAGATATATCGAGGTTTTTGGCAATAGCAGCCGTGCCAGCGTTACCCGGGGCAACATAGACCTCAGCTACCTTAGTGCTCTCGAGGAGCTTCCAGACCAGAGTGTGCTCCCTGGCTCCTCCACCAACAACCATTACCTTTAGCAATCAATCTCTCCTTGATTGCGGTTCATTATCCTCCCCAATCGCCGCAAAGACCCGCACCATCCTCCAGGAAATTAGATGAATTAGCTTTCGTTATCAGGCGGATTACTCCCACTCTATGGTCGAGGGAGGTTTTGAGGAGATGTCGTAGACTACCCGGTTTATTTCAGGCACCTCATTGACGATGCGGCTTGAGATTCGCGCCAGGAGGTCATAGGGGAGACGCGCCCAATCAGCAGTCATAGCGTCCTCGGAGGTCACTGCACGTACTGCCACCATATAGCCGTAGGTCCTAGAATCTCCCATCACACCCACGCTCCTCAGTGGCGTGAGCACGGCAAAGCTCTGCCATAGCTGGCGATAGAGGTTAGCTTTCTTAATCTCGTTCATCACGATCCAGTCAGCAGCGCGGACTATCTCCAACCTTTCTTTGGTCACCTCGCCGATGATGCGAATAGCAAGCCCTGGACCTGGGAAAGGCTGACGGTAGACCATCTCCTCGGGCAGCCCCAATGCCAGCCCCACCTCCCGCACCTCATCCTTGAACAAATAGCGCAGGGGCTCGACCAGAGCAAGATTCATAACGCTGGGTAGCCCACCCACATTGTGATGGGTCTTTATGGTCGCTACCACTCGACTTCCAGTGAAGGCACTCTCAATAACATCGGGATATAGAGTGCCCTGAGCCAAGAAATCGACCCGACCGATCTTGGCAGCTTCCTCCTCAAAGACCTTAACGAACTCTTCGCCAATGATGTGGCGCTTATCCTCAGGATCAACCACACCGCTAAGTCTCGTCAGGAATCTTTCGCTTGCATCCACGTAGACCATATTCATCCTCATATTCTTCTGGAAGGTGTTGTTGATCCGCTCTGCCTCTTCCCGGCGCAGCAGCCCAGTATTGACAAAAATGCAGGTCAACTGATTGCCGATGGCGCGGTGAATCAGTGTGGCTACGACTGCAGAGTCAACCCCTCCGGAGAGAGCGCAGATGACCTTGCCTGTCCCTACCTGATTCTTGATCCGCTCTATGCTCTCGACAACAAAGCTGCCAGGGGTCCAAGTACCACTACAGCCACAGATCCTATAAAGAAAGTTCTGCAGAATATCCTTACCCTGGGGTGTATGAGCTACCTCCGGATGGAACTGCAAGCCGATGATCCCCCGATCGTTGCCCATAGCGGCAATAGGGGAGTTGTCAGTATAAGCCAATGAGGTGAATCCCGGGGGCATCTCTTCAATCCAGTCACCGTGGCTCATCCATACCGGCATCTCAAGGGGAAGACCTGCGAAAAGGGGGGTATCGACTGAGTTCTGGTGGAGGATGGCAAGGCCGTACTCATGTTTCACCCCTGGAGCTACTTTACCCCCAAGCTGGTGAGCTATAAGCTGCATGCCGTAGCAGATGCCCAGCACCGGGAGACTGCTTTCGTAAACATAGGCTGGCGCCATAGGGGCTCCCGCGTCACACACACTGGCAGGACTCCCGGAGAGTATGAAACCCTTGGGTTGCAGAGAGGCAACACTCTCCCAGGGAGCATCGTGGGGCACCACCTCGCAATATACCCGGCATTCTCTTACCCGCCGGGCGATGAGCCAGCTATACTGAGAGCCGAAGTCGACTACCGCTACCACCTCGCGCTCTGCCCCAAATTGCTCTTCAGGCTCCTCTTGAGGCTGCTCTCCTCTTCTCTCCTCCGCAATCTCCAGGTAGGCAGAGACCTCAACATCACCGCTGATAGCAACGCGATGGCTGTCCTGCCTGCTCTTATCAACTGCCATGACCTGACTCCTGCCCTCGACCAAAGATTACCACCGTGGTATACTCAAGTCAAGCATCTCCACTGTGACTACAGTGCTGTTATGGATTGCTCAAAGTGTCAAATAGACCCACAATCGAACAGCAGATCCAGCTTGCCATTGACATACTCAAGAGCGGGGGCATCGTTGCTTTTCCCACCGATACCGTCTACGGACTAGGGGCCAGTCCTTCCAATGAACAGGCGGTTGAGAGAATCTACAGGGCGAAAAAGCGTGCTCACAACCTCCCCCTCCCTTTGCTGCTCGCTGATAGGTCTGAGCTGACAAAAGTTGCCATGGTTGTGCCCCAGGTAGCATGGCGGTTAGCGGAGCATTTACTCCCCGGTGGGCTGACGTTAGTGCTGAGAAAAAGCCCTTGGGTACCCAGCGCCGTGACTGGCGGAGGCGATACGATTGCAGTGCGTATCCCCAATCACCACATCCCCATTGCCCTTATTCAGGGACTGGGTACCCCCCTGGTTGGAACCAGTGCCAATGTCTCAGGAAAGCCGAGTCCAGTCACCGCCGATGAGGTTCATGAGCAATTGGGAGGAGAGGTCGATCTGATTATTGATGGCGGCGAGTGCCCAGGCGGTATTGAGTCCACTGTGATAGATGTCAGCGGTGAAGTCCCTACCATTATCAGGGAAGGCGCTGTGTCCCAGGAAGAGATCGCCAAGACCTGCGGATCTCCTCTGCGGAAGATTCAACAAGCGTAAACTGCTGGCTTTTCATAATTGCTCTGGTATGGTAGACTATTACGATAGAAACTAACAAAGGTGTCGTCAAGAAAGGTCCAAGCTAGAAACCAAGTGGCTCGCATGTGGGAGAGACACCCGCTGGTCTGAAGATACCTTGGTTTAATGGAAAAGGCGGACTACCTCTTTGATCGCAGCAAGCAATAGTCAATATGTTTAAGCTGAAGGGTTCCCTACTCTAGACGATCCAGGAGGTAGACAGTGCGCATCGCTATTGGCTCAGACCATGCTGGGTTCGACTTGAAGCAGGCTGTAATGAGCCTGCTCTCCGAGCTAGGGCATAGCTACGAGGACTTCGGTTGCCACGATACCAGCTCCGCGGATTACCCCGATATCGGGCTTCCGGTAGCTGAGGCGGTATCGGAGGGTAGATTTGACCAGGGCATTCTGGTCTGTAGCACCGGAGTTGGCATGTCCATTGTTGCCAACAAAGTGAACGGAATTAGAGCAGCGCTGTGTCAAGATACCTTCAGTGCCCGACGTGCTCGGGAGCACAATGACGCCAATGTCCTTTGTCTTGGCGAGGGGGTTACAGGACAAGGACTGGCGCGTGAGATCGTCACCACCTACCTATGCTCTGAGTTTGTGGGCGGTAGACACGCCCGCAGGGTGGAGAAGATACAAGCCCTGGAGGGCTAATAGTACTACGCTACATTTAAATTAACTTCTGGCGAGGGACAAACGCAGTGGCGGATGTCTTAGATAGAATAAAGGGCCCAGCAGATCTAAAGAGCCTCACCCAGTCCGAGCTAAGCGAGCTCGCTGACGAGATACGAACTGAACTGGTGAATATAGTGACCAGAACTGGTGGTCATCTGGCCTCTAGTCTGGGTGTCATCGAGCTTTCCATCGCCTTGCACCGGGTATTCAACAGCCCGAGGGACAAGATCATCTGGGATGTGGGACACCAGAGTTATGCCCACAAGCTGCTGACAGGCCGAAGGAAGAGGTTTGATACACTCCGTCAGTACCGCGGGCTGTCAGGGTTTCCCGATCCCGCTGAGAGTCCGCACGATGCCTTCGGCACAGGACATGCTTCAACATCAGTCTCAGCAGCGCTGGGCATTGCCATGGCCCGAGACCTGGCGGGCGACGATTTTAACGTGGTCGCCGTCATAGGCGATGGTTCCCTGACCGGCGGAATGGCTTTCGAAGGGCTGAATCATGCGGGGCATCTGGGCACGCGATTCATAGTCGTTCTCAACGATAACGCCATGGCGATCTCGCCCAGCGTCGGTGCTCTATCCCGCACGCTACATAATCTCACGCTTGACCCCCGGTATTACCGAGCTAAGGAAGGGGCAGGACGCGTTATCAAGAGAATGCCATGGGGGGAAGTGGCTTGGAGATCGATGAAACGAGTGAAGAGTGGTATTAAGGAGATGCTTATTCCAACCCAGCTCTGGGAATCTCTGGGATTCAAGTATATCGGCCCTGTTGCTGGACACAATATAGCCGAGCTTGAACAGGCCCTACCCAAGGCGCGCGATGATTCTCATAGGCCCATGTTTATCCACGTGGTTACCACAAAGGGAAAGGGCTACGAGCCTGCTGAGGATGATTGCATCAAGTTTCACGGCGTATCAGCCAAAGGCACCAGCAGCAGCAATACACCTTCTTACAGCGAAGTCTTCGGCCAGACCATGCTGCGCCTCTTCAGAGAAGACGAGAGGGTGGTGGCGGTTACCGCTGCCATGATGGAAGGGACCTGTTTGAACCTGGTGGCTCAAGAGTTCCCCGGACGCGTCTTCGATGTTGGCATCTGTGAGCAGCATGCAGTGACCTTCGCCGCTGGCTTAGCCACTCAGGGCCACATTCCAATC
>SOKG01000166.1 GCA_004376205.1 Dehalococcoidia bacterium
TGACACGGTGCTGGCCATCGGCTGGGAGCAGAACTCGGAATCCGATACCACAGCAGCGATATCAACATGCTTCGACCCTATTACCGAGAGGGAGTACTCCGCCGGAGCGATAGGCCCTCTGGCGGCACAGTATACGGCGTATATGAGCAAGTACGGCGCGACCGAGGAGGACGCCGCGCTCGTCTCCGTGCGGGATCACAACAACGCAGCGCTGTACAATCCGTACGCTCACCTTCGCCGGGTCATCACGGTGGAGGAGGTGATGAAATCCCCTTACATATCCTACCCGCTGAAGCTCCTAGATATGTGTCCTCGCAGTGACGGCGCTTGCGCTCTCGTATTTGCCAGCGAGGACAAGGCAAGGAAGGTTTGCGACCGGCCTGCATGGGTACTGGGTGTCGGGGATTGCCATATTCTGGTTCACCTGGCGGATGGAATTGGGCTGCCGAACCTGCCCTCTCTGGAGCGCGCCGCTCGCGAGGCATATGAGATGGCGGGTGTTACCGATCCGTTCAAACAGTTCGACGTGGCGGAACTCTATGTACCTTCATCGACGGCGGGGGTCACCTGGATGGAGGCGCTGGGCTTTTGTGGGGAAGGAGGAGGCCCCGGGCTTATCAGGAGCGGGGTCACTGAAATGGATGGCGTGCTTCCCATCAACCCATCCGGGGGCGTGCTGGCAACAAACCCCATCGGAGCTACGGGGTTGCTGAGGATAGGGGAAGCTGCTTTGCAGGTGATGGGCAAAGCGGTGAAGAAACAGGTGGATGGTGCGAAGCTAGCTGTAGCTACCGGTTTTGGCGGCTGCTTCTGGTCCGATGTGACAGTAATCAGTTCCCTGACCCATCTGGCTTAGCGGGGGAAACATCATGGAGCAAGAGAAGAAGGCTTCAGCGCTGCTCAGCCTGACCTATGTTCCCGATATGCCGTACGACTACCACGCTGGCTTCTACTACAGCAAGTTTCTCAAGGAGCTAAGGGATAACAAGCGCATAATCGGGGTGAAGTGCCCGGGGTGCCGGAGGGTCTACGTGCCGCCGCGTATCGTATGTCGAGATTGCTTCGTGACTATGGAGGAGTTCACGGAGGTGGGCGACGAGGGGACGCTGCTCGCCTTCACTGTAACGAACTTCCCCTATACTGATACCACCACAGGGGAGCCCAAGAGGATTCCGTACACGGCAGCATATATCAGACTCGACGGTGCTGATTCTAACATTGTGCATTGCCTCGATGAGACGGATGAAAAGAGGATTGCGGCCGGCATGCGCGTGCGGGCGGTATTCAGCGAGGATAGGACCGGGGACTACTTCCACGATATCGACCACTTCGCGATTATAGGAAGTGGTGATGTGAAGAGTGCCTCTGGTTCGTAGATGATCGAAGCAGGAGGGTAGGATTTGTGTTTCTCATCAAGGTTAGAGGAGGTAGAAAATGGGTGATAGGATGAAAGAGGAGGTTGAGAAGCTTTGGGGCCTCCGTGGGGAAATCGAGAAGATGGGTGGGGAGAAGGCCGTCAACCGGCAGCATGAGAAGGGGAAACTGACCGCCCGTGAGAGGCTTGACCTTCTCTTTGAAAAGGGGACCTTCGTCGAACTGGGAATGCTTGGCAACGAGGAGGGTGCCACTGAGCTTGTCCCGGCTGACGGGGTTATCACTGGATACGGTAAGATAGATGACGGAGTCACCGTGAGAGATGCGGCAGTCGCTGCCTACGATTTCACAGTAAAAGGCGGCTCCATGGGAGTGATCAGCGAGTTCAAGGTGACCAGAATAAGAGAGACTGCTCTTAAGCATGGAATACCATTGATATGGCTGGTGGATTCTGGGGGTGCCCGCTTGGGCAGCGGGGGATTCACTATGGAAAGGATACCCTTCTTTGCCGATACAGGTTACCTGTTCAAGGAAGAAGCGCTGATGTCCGGCGTGATTCCCTTGGTTGCGGCTATGATGGGCCCTGGCTATGCCGGCACTGCCTATATCCCCGGTCTCTCCGATTTCGTGCCCATGGTGAAGCGAAAGTCCGCGATGGGTCTGGGCGGACCGTCCTTGGTCAGGATGATGATAGGGGAGGACCTGACGGACGACCAGCTTGGAGGTTCGCGGGTTCACTGTGAGACGAGCGGCTGCGGTGACCTGGAGGTAGATTCGGATGAGGAATGCATCAAGGCGATAAAAGGGTATCTATCTTTCTTTCCTCAGAACTGCGATCAGAAACCGCCGCGTGCGCAGTGGCCGGGAGATCCCACGGCTTTGATCGATGACGGCATACTTGATGTCATTCCCGATAGTTCTTCGGAAGTGTTCGATATGCACAGTCTCATAGACTACATTGTGGATGGCGGACACTTCTTCGAGATCAAGCCCAGATGGGCCAGGAACATCATCGTAGGTCTGGGAAGGGTGGCCGGATACCCGGTGGGGATTATCGCAAATAACCCCTCGTTTTTGGGCGGCATCCTCGATGTAGATGCCGCTGACAAAGCCACCCGGCATATCTGGCTCTGCGATGCCTTCAATATCCCGCTCCTATTCCTCTCCGATGTCCCCGGCTTCATGGTGGGGTCCAGGGCGGAGAAGGCGGGCATTATCAGACACGGCGCTAAGATGGTTCACGCCGTAGCCGAAGCTACCGTTCCCAAGCTTACCGTGGTTGTCAGAAAATCATACGGGGCAGGATACTATGCCATGTGCGGCCGGGCCTTTGACCCCGACCTGCTGGTTGCCTATCCCGGTGCCGAGATCGCGGTAATGGGTGCGGAAGGCATGGTGTCCATCGTAGCAAGGAAGCAATTGGAGGTTGCTGAGAACCCCGGTGAGATGGTGGAGCAGCTTGCCCAGGAAGTAAGGCCACACATTACTATCGACAAGACGGCCAGGCTTGGCCTGGTGGACGACGTCATCGACCCCAGGGAGACCAGGAAAGTCCTGTTTGCCGCCCTCGAGCGTACCAAGGACAAGAAGATCTTCCGGCATCCCAGGAAGCACGGTGTCTACCCCGTATAGGAGGTCTCGGATGTATCAGGCGATAACAGTAGAGGCAAAGGACAAAGTGGGCAGGATTACCCTATCCCGTGAGGAGAAGAGAAACGCAATCTCGCCGACCATGATGAATGAGCTGCTGGATGCGTTCGAGAGATACGACGACGACCCGAGTGTAGCGGCGATCGTGCTAACAGGGGCCGGCGAGAAAGTCTTCTGCTCCGGTGCTGACATCGGCGAGTTCTTGGCCGCCGGGGCGAGCTTCATAGAGCGGCATGAGGAGCAGAGGAAGTTTGCCCAACTCTTCAAGGTGATCATCGGCCTGAAGAAACCCATGGTGGGCCGGATAAACGGTCACGCGATGGGCGGTGGGCTTGGCTTGGCAGCTGCTTGTGACATAGTCATCGCCGCCGAGGACTGCAAGTTCGGGACACCGGAAATAAACGTTGGGCTCTTCCCATACGTGATTATGGCAACTCTGCTCCGGGTTACTTCCGCTCCCAAGCGACTCCTGGAGATGATGCTAACCGGGGGAAGGATTGATGCCCAGGAGGCAATGCAGCTCGGTCTGGTGAATCACGTTGTGCCCAGAGACCAACTCGATGTCAAAGTTGACGAAATCGCGCAGGGGCTCGCCAAGAAGAGCCCAGCCACCCTCAGACTTGGTAGAAGGGCCTTTTACACCATGCGGGACATGGAGTACGAGAAGGCGCTGGAGTACCTGTCGTCGATGCTGGCGATCAATACGCAGGCTGAAGACGTGGCTGAGGGTATCGCAGCTTTCCTGGAAAAACGTGACCCAGTCTGGAAGGGAAAATAGCGAGAAGGAGTATCTATGGGCATAGAGGACAAGGTAGTAATAACGGCTGCCCTAACCGGAGTCGCGGCCAACAGGGACCAATGCAGGTGGATTCCCTATACCCCTCAGGAGATAGCTGGGGAAGCTCTGGCTTGCTACAATGCCGGAGCTTCTGTGGTTCATATTCATGCCAGGGAGAATGACGGCAGCCCATCGTGGAGGGTGGAGGTTTTCCGGGAGATCATGGAGGAGGTCAGGAAGCGGTGCCCCATCATAATCAACTTCTCCACCGGGGCAGTATTCGTAGAGAGAGACGCTAGAATCGCCCATATTCAGGAGTTGAAACCGGAGATTGCGGCACTGAATATGGGGACAATGAACTACGCCAAGTACAGCCCGAAACGAAAGAATTTCGTGTTCTCCGTTGTTTTTCATAATCCGTTCGACGACATCATGTTCTTCCTGGACACCATGAACAAGAACGGCATAAAGCCTGAGTGTGAGTGCTTCGACCTGGGGCACCTGGAGAGCATATTCCCCCTTATGGATATGGGCCTGCTTAGCAATTTTCAGGTGAGCTTGATAATGGGTGTAGTGGGGGGAATGGCGGCCACCGCCAGGAATCTGGCCCATGTGGCCAGTCTGGTTCCACCCGGGGTGGCTTGGGAGGTGATCGGCATCAGTCAGGAGCAATGGCTTCTGGTAGCCACGGCGCTGGCCCTGGGCGGGAATGTCAGGGTTGGCCTGGAAGACAACTTCTATCTGTCGCCGGGGGAGATGGCGCAGGGAAATGGCCTGCTGGTGGAGAAGGCGGTGCGAATGACGCGGGACATCGGTAGGGAGCCGGCAACAGTGGAAGAGGCCAGGGCCATCTTGAAAGTGCGCGAGATCTGACGAAGTTGCGGGAAAGGAGATAGGGCATGGACTTCGCATTTACCCCTGAGGAGGAGGCCTTCCGCCAGGAGGTTCGCCAGTGGCTGAAGAAGGAGATACCGCCGAGATGGATTGAGCTCGATGCCGGGTTGTGGGAGGAGACCGAGGAGTCCTGGGCGCTTTCCCGCGAGTTCCAGCGCAAATTGAGCCAGAAGGGCTGGCTGGCCCCAGCGTACCCTAAGGAATATGGTGGCTCGGAAATGAGCCACATGCGAAGGCTCATACTTTCCGAGGAGTTGAACTACAATAGGGCGCCGGTAAGCATTGAGGTCGAGATCTCGGTGAACTGGGTGGGGCCCGCTATCATGCTGTTTGGCACCGAGGAGCAGAAGAAGAAGTACGTTACCGAGGTGGCGAAGGGCGAATCGATCTTCTGTCTGGGGTACAGTGAGCCCAATGCCGGGTCCGACCTTGCCTCGCTGCAAACTCGCGCTGTAGAGGATGGCGACGGATACGTTATCAATGGCCAGAAGAGTTGGTGCAGCTACGCCCACTATGCTAATTATTGCTGGCTTGGCGCCAGGACCGACCCTGATGTCCCCAAACACAAGGGAATCAGCATGTTTATAGTCGATATGAAGACCCCGGGGATCACCGTGCGTCCCCTGATAAACATACTGGACTGCCACTCTTTCAATGAAGTCTTCTTTGACGATGTGCGCATCCCCAAGGAGAGCCTGGTAGGTGAGAAAAACAATGGCTGGTACCAACTGGTGATGGCCCTGGACTTCGAACGCTCCCTGATCGGCACCGCCGCGGCGAACCAGCGATTCATCGAGGAATTGCTTCAGCACGCCAAGGAAGCCGATCGTGGCGGCGCGAGGCTCGCCGATGACCCGCTGATAAAGGATGAACTGGCGGAAATTGCCGTTGAGAACGAGGTACTGCGCATGATGTGCTACCGCATCGCCTGGATGTACAGCAAGAATCTCCATCCCAGCTACGAATCATCGATGTCGCTGTTGTTCTGCAGCGAGTTGCTGCGACGTTTGGCCAATGTAGGGATGCGCGTTCTGGGACCTTACGGGCAACTGGACATGGACTCCAAATGGGCTGTCCTCAATGCGAGGATAATGCGGGCCTATTTGAGCGCGCTCTCTATAGGCGTTGGCGGTGGCTCCAACGAGATTCAACGCAACATCGTCGCAATGAGGGGACTGGGGCTGCCCCGGCAGCAGTAATCCTTAGGACGCCAGTGAGAGCATGGATTTTCGGTTTAGCGAGCAAGAAGAGGCATTTCGAAGAGAGGTCGATGAGTTCATACGGAGGGAACTCCCTGCTAACTGGACGGAGGAAAGTCTGCACTGGCCAGGCGGGTACGGCGCAATTCCAGACCTGGAGGAGATCACGCCCGCCGCTGAGAGGTTCCGGCACCGGTTGGCGGAGAAGGGCTGGCTTGCCATCTCATGGCCCGAGGAATACGGCGGTGCAGGACGCTCACATATTGAACAGGCCATCTTCTACGAACGCATGAGCTACCACAGGGCGCCTATCGCTGACATCGGCGTGCTAATCTCGGGCCCTTCGATT
>SOKG01000304.1 GCA_004376205.1 Dehalococcoidia bacterium
CGTCTATACCTTGTTATAATCCTGTTACGATTCTGTCACACCCTTGTAACAATTCTATAATGATTATAGATTTTCACACCCATGTATTTCCTCCAAAAATGATAGAAAATCGAGATTCTTATATAGGCCGAGATCCCTGCTTTGACGTCCTCTACGCCAACCCCAAGTCCAAACTTGCCACCGCCGATGATCTTATCGCTAACATGGACCAGGAAGGCATAGATATCTCGGTAGTGCTCAACATCGGGTGGCGGAGCCACGAGCTTTGCCTCGAAACCAACGACTATATAATGGAAGCAATAGCACGATATCCCAACAGACTAGTGGGCTTCTGTGCAGTGCAACCGCTGGCCAGCGAGAAGGCATTGGTCGAGCTCGAGCGCTGCGTACGAGGCGGAGTTAAGGGTATCGGAGAACTGAGATGTGACAGACAAGGATTCGACCTCGCCGACGAGGCCACCATGGGACCCATCGCTCGAGTAGCAATGGAGCATCATCTGGTTCTCCTGACTCATTCCTCCGAACCGGTGGGGCACTCCTATCCAGGAAAAGGCGCCATAACTCCTGATATTCTATACCGCTTCATACAGAACTTCCCTGACTTGAGCGTCGTGTGCGCCCATTGGGGTGGTGGGTTACCCTTTTACGCCTTGATGCCAGAGGTCTCCGGGGCGTTATCCAACGTCTATTTCGATACGGCCGCCTCACCTTTCCTTTACCAGGATGCCATCTTCGAACATGTAGTAGCAATCGTTGGAGCGGACAAGATCCTTTTTGGCAGCGACCACCCGCTCATCGGGCAAGACAGGATTGTCAAGTCGATCCGCTCTCTCAAACTTCCCGAAGAGGCCCAAAGCTTGATCCTTGGAGGAAATGCCGAACGGATTCTGGCGCTGACCTAACACTTTCACCATGGAACCTGTACGTGCCTTTATCGCCATCGAATTGCCGAATTCAGTTAAGTCTACCCTTTCCCAATTACAGGACGACCTCAAGCAGAGCGACCACGCTCCTGTGAAATGGATTGACTCCGGCAGCATTCATCTCACTCTCAAGTTTCTGGGCAACATCGCCGTAGGAACGACAGCGGAGCTAACGAGGGCGATCTCCGAAGCTGCCAGAGGAATCGCCCCCTTCCGACTGGAACTCGGCGAGCTGGGTGTCTTCCCCAATCTCCGTGCTCCTCGGGTAGTTTGGATAGGGCTTGGTGGTGAAATAGGCACTCTATCTGTCATTCAAGAGAACATCGAGAGTGCTCTCATTCCCCTTGGCTTTTCTCCTGAAAGGCGAGCCTTCTCCCCCCACCTCACCCTGGGACGGGTTCGGGAGAGAGCCTCACCCGAAGAGCGGCGCCGTTTAGGAGAGGCTGTTTCCTCGCTAAAGATGGGTGCCAAGCTATCCTTCACGGTCGCCTCACTCAGCCTCATGAGAAGTAGACTAACCAGGGAGGGTGCAGTCTATAGTTGTCTCTCCTCGGTTGCGTTGCAGAGTGGCTGAGCGCAATGAGTTGCCAAAAATCTACGGTTGTTATATACTATCAACGTGATTATATGATGGGAGGTGGCTCTGTGGAGAACTTCGTTTTCCCCAAATGCCAGAAGTGTAGTGCTGGTGACTTGGTGCCTCTGTCTGATTTCGGCAGCCAGGGCGCGCCTATTCACTATAAGGTCTGGGTTTGCACCAATCCCGAATGTGGCTTCAACATGAAAATCAGAAATGGCGACATTTATATGAATGAGCCAATACTAAGCGGGACAGCACATAGCTCCCGCTCCCGCTACTAGACGAATATACAGAACATATACTTGTCTTTGCTGTTATATCTTGGGTGACGGGTGATAAAGAGAGGCAGCTTCGCTTACTCGAGGTAGTCCTTTAGCTTCTTTGACCTGCTAGGGTGACGCAGCTTACGAAGCGCTTTAGCTTCAATTTGTCGGATGCGTTCCCTGGTAACGCCAAATTCCCTGCCAACCTCTTCCAGGGTGCGGCTGCGCCCGTCTTCGAGACCGAATCTTAGTTGGAGAACGCGACGTTCCCTGGGGGTGAGAGTGGAGAGCACTTCCTCAACCTGATCCTTGAGCAGGTTCAGTGAAGCAGCCTCCACAGGAGGCATGGTGGAGCGGTCTTCAATAAAGTCACCAAGGTGACTATCCTCCTCTTCTCCAATTGGCATCTCCAAAGACACCGGCTCTTGGGATATCTTGATAATCTCCCTTACCTTTTCAGGGGAAATACCCATACCCCTGGCTATTTCCTCGGAGGTCGGTTCGCGCCCATACTCCTGGGACAAGCGTCTACTTGTTCGAATAAGCTTGTTTATAGTCTCCACCATATGAACGGGGATGCGAATGGTACGTGCTTTGTCTGCTATATCCCTGGTGATCGCCTGGCGTATCCACCAAGTAGCATAAGTGCTGAACTTATACCCCTTGCGGTAGTCGAACTTCTCCACCGCCCGGATGAGTCCAATGTTACCCTCCTGGATAAGATCGAGGAGTGACATGCCTCGCCCGATGTATTTCTTAGCGATGCTGACCACAAGGCGAAGGTTAGCTTCGATCAGGTGCCGCTGCGCCTTGGCACCTTCCCCCCTCAAATGCTCCCAGTGATCTCGCAGTTGAGGCTCCAATGGTTCGATATTATTTCGAAACTCGGGCTGTAAGGCTAAACTGATCAGGTCAGAGAATGAGCATCTCTCCCCAATGACAGGGAGCACATCCGGAGGAACAATGGCAATAAGGAGAGAAAGATTCTTGAGTGTCGCTTCCGCCTCGTGAGAACTTGTAGCAGTCCTGTCGACCACACCATCTGACAAGCTCTGGGCGATCTCATTATCGATAGCGGTTCGCACCCTTGGGTCGAGAATTCGCTGGGACACACTAACCAGCCTCGGTAGATCAAGCTCCTCCTCCAACGCGATAACGAAAGGAGAAGCCTGACTCAGCATGGTCAGCACGGCAATTGCAGTATCGACAGGAGAAGGAAATTGCCCGTATCTATTGAGCCATTCCTCTTCAATTCTCCTGAGGTACTTGCCTTCTTCCATCTTCCTCGCCAGCTGCTTCTCCTCTCTAGCGCTGAGCAAAGAAACACGCCCCATCTCCCGAAGGTACATCCTTACTGGGTCGTCGATCATCTCCTCCAACTCCAACCCAGCCTCTTGCAGTTCTTCGGCCTCGGCTTCCGCCTCCCAAATCGCGGTGTCAGGGGGCTCCGCCACAGTCAAGACCCCTAGCCCGTCGCCCACTTTGGCCTTAGCCTCACCTAGTGAGACAAGGCTGTCCTCTTCGTGCACTGCCCCTTCCTCAAGTTTCGACCTAGAGGCAACGATATCCTCTTCCTGCTCCTCTTCCTCTTCCTCGTTCTTGGCCACGGATGCATAGAGGTCCTCTGGTAAGAGGTCACCCTCTTCATAGAGAAACTGTTCCAGTTCCTTCGGTTCCTCTCTCATTGATCCTCTCTATAGGAAAAGCTTGTTTCAGCCCTTTCCTTCATCGTCTCGACCATCCGGGTATCGACTTCCACGATCCTCTGCTGGATAGCAGCTACACTTTCCGAGTCTAGATCTCCAGCACTCACCTTGGGCACATCTTCAGAGGTGATAAACTCCTCCTGCAGCCTTAACCTTCGCTCCTCAAGACGGCGTATGCAATCGGCAAGCGCTTTTTCCCGTTCCATCTCCCCGGCCGGGGGCAGAGCTCTCCCACATAGTGCTTCAAGATGTCCTTGGAGGTCGATAATGATCATCTGAGATAACTCATCAGCATTTGAAGCATCGCGCCAGGTGGTAAATACCTCTCTATTTTCACTACGCTCAAAATGCTCGGGCAGAAGCTTCTCAGCCTTTTCCCTCAGTTCCGGATGCTGCAGCATCAGAGCAAGGCAGTACTCCTCCAGTGGGTCTCTTGAAGAGGAAGCAGCGAGATGCCTAGACTCCACCTTGTCAACCTCCTCCCTCGGACTGCGATGCAGCCGAGCCGCCTTGTCCAACAGTACTTTGTCTCTGACTCCCAGCAAACCGGCTAGCTTCCCCAGATAGAACTCCCGCTGCGTCTCATCCCCCAGTTCAGCGATCAGGGGCAAGAGCTGCTCGCTTGCCAGCGACTTCCCCTCCGGCCTGGTAAGGTCCACCTTTGAAGCAACCACTGTAATAAGGTGATCCATTAAAGGTAAGGCCTCGTCAACCAACCGCTGCCATTCCTGAGGGTCTTCTCGAATTACCGCATCAGGATCTTTGCCCCGGGGCAGGGGCATTATCTTTATCTCGGCTCTGAGTTTTGACCTCGCCCCCAGCAAACCGGGAAGCTCCACGTTCTGTCGGTCTAGGCTGCGGCGAGCGACCTCGATGCCGCGCATAGTAGCGGCATCGCCAGCCACATCGGGATCGAGGGCGAAAGCCAAGCTCCGGGTCAATCCTCTGAGTATCTTTATTTGCTTCTCGGTAAGAGCAGTCCCCATCGAGGCCACCACGTTGGCCGCGCCATGCTGGTGAGCGGTGATGACATCCGTGTAACCCTCGACGATAACCGCCAGCTTCCTCTCTCGAATTGCGCCCTTGGCACGATCGATGCCGTAGAGAACGCCGCTCTTGTCGAAAACCTCTGTTAGCGGCGAGTTGAGATACTTGGGTAGGGAATCGTCTAGAGCACGAGCGCCAAAGCCGACAACCTTACCTCTTATATCACGTATAGGGAACATCAGCCGGTGTCGAAAGTAGTCATATGTTCTGCCTTCCCTTTCTCCAAGCAGCCCCAGTGCCAGGAGTTCCTTCTCCGCATAGCCTAGCTTTGTGAGATGCTCTTTGAGCCCTTCCCCTGGGCTGAAACCGAGCTGGAAGTCAGCAACAGTCTTCTGGTCAAGACCACGCCCTTTGACATAATCTCGCGCTGGTTCAGCTATCGGCTCCTTCAAGAGCACATCATGGTAGTATTGCGCCGCCGCCTCGTTTATCTGATAGAGCCTGTCCGCTGCCTTGTCCTTAGCGGTCTCCTTCCTCCGAGCCAGGGAGACGCCTGCTCTCTCCGCCAGCATCTTCAGCGCCTCGCTGAAGTCCACCCCCTCCTTTTTCATCACGAAGGAGACCAGGTCTCCACCGGAGCCGCAGCCGAAGCACCTCCAGGATTGCCGCTCGGGGAAGACAAAGAAGGAAGGCGTCTTCTCTTGATGAAACGGGCAGAGCGCCTTGAAGTTACGCCCCGCTTTCTCCAGCCTGAGGTAACTGTCAACCACGTCCACCACATCCAGCCTTTGCTTTATCTCATCGATGGTGCTCATACTAGTAATCCTGGTGTTTCAAGGTCAAGGTACCGTGTTCCTCAGCTAGCCTCAGCGCATAGTTATCAGTCATGCCCGCGATGTAGTCCATCACCCCGCGCTTCACATCATCGCCGCTGGCATATTCGCCAGGAAGCTTATCTGGATTCTTGACAAAGTATTGATGCAGAAAACGTACCACGTGCCTTGCTCTTTCAGCTTCTGCCCTTGCTGTCTGAACTTCATATACACTCTGGAAAAGGAACTGACGCAGGCTATTCGCCGCCTCCAGAACCTGGGGACTCATGGTGATCACCGGCGGCTGACCTTCAACCAGACCCGTAGCCGACCAAGACTGATCAATAATATCGCAGACCATGGTGTTGATCCTCTCCGAATTTGATGCCCCTAAGACGGCGACTGCTGACCGCGGTAGATCGCCCTCATTGATGAGTCCGGCCCTTATGGCATCGCCGATGTCATGGTTGATATAGGCTACAGAATCAGCCAGCCTGCATATCTGAGCCTCCAGGGTGCTCGGAAGGCCCCAGATGTGGCCCAGAATATCCTGCCTATCCTTGGAATGTTTGAGGATGCCCTCTCTCACTTCCCAGGTTAGGTTGAGTCCTTTGCCATCCTTCTCCAGCGATTCGACAACCCTCAAGCTTTGTTCATGGTGGCTGAATCCCTGGGAACATAGACCGTTGAGCACCTCCTCTCCCACATGGCCGAAGGGGGTATGTCCCAGATCATGGCCAAGGGAAATCGCTTCGGCAAGGTCCTCATTCAGGTTCAGGGCGCGAGCGATGGAGCGTGCGATCTGAGACACCTCCACCGTATGGGTGAGCCGGGTAACATAGTGATCACCTGGGGGAGCAACG
>SOKG01000246.1 GCA_004376205.1 Dehalococcoidia bacterium
TTCATGATTCGCTGGTGAGCGCCTGCCCTTCAGGGCTTGCTGCCGACTGGGGACCTCCCACGGGCAATGAGAAGCCGAAGGTCGAGCCTCTGCCTGCACGGCTTTTTATCCATATCCGCCCTTTGTGAAGCTCCACCAGTGTCTTGCACAGGGCCAGCCCCAGACCAAGTCCGCTCAAGCGCTCCATATCACTCTCCTTACGGTGATAGGGGTTGAATATCCGCTGCCGGTCTTCCTCGGCTATCCCCGAACCGGTATCCTTAACCTCCACTACCAGGTTCCCATCCTCTTGCCTTGCTCTTAAAGTGATCTTCCCTCCCGCAGGGGTGAATTTGAAGGCATTGCTGAGCAGATTCAGCACAATCTGCCGTAACCTGACCCTATCAGCCCAGACCGGGGGCAGTGAAGGGGGCAGCTTCAAGACCAGGGATTGCTCGCGGCTCGCACGTACTGGAGCCACATCGTCAACCACTTCCCGAATCAGCTGTAGCACATCTACCTGTTCGGGCTTTATCTGGAGCATGCCTATCTCACCTCTTGCCAGGTCGAGAAGCTCATCGATCCTGCTGTTCAGGTTAGCGGCGCCCCGCTCGATGTTCTTAGCTACTCTCAACAAGGTTTCATCTTTGAGTTGAGAAGTCAGTGTTTGGCTTGACATCACCACTGGAGTGAGCGGGGTTTTCAGCTCGTGCGCCAGCGCGCTGGTGAACTCGATTCTTCTCTTCATTTCCTCTTCCAACTGCTCGCGCAGTGCTTTTTCCTGTTGGTAAAGCTGCTGAAGTTGTTCATTGGCCTTTGCTATTTGGCGAGTGCGTTTCTCCACCTGCTCCTCAAGGTGCTGGCGGTATCTTGCCAGTTCCTGCGCCACTCGCTTGCGCTCGGTGATGTCAACCCAGTTTGCCAAGCAATACCTTAACCCTTCAGCCCCTCGTACCGGTGTAGAGGTTATCTCGACCCAGAATCGTCGTCCCTTACTATTTTGAAAGACTTCCTCGCGTCTCTTAGTTCCTCTGCACATGGCGTCTTGTAACTGCTCAACGGTTTTCTGAGTAGTCTCCTCCGTCCACCAAGGGTACGGGGGCTTCCTGCCAACCAGTTCTGCGGAAGAGCAGCCAGTCAGCTTTTCCAGTGCTGGATTGACATAGACTATTGAAGTATCTGGATTGATAACCAGTATAGGGTTGGAGGAATTACGCAGGAGACTCGAATTGAACTCCACGCTCGCCCGCAGTGCTTCCTCCGCCTCCCTGCGCTGGGCACTTTGAATAGTCTCCCATTTGCCTTCCCGACGGATAAGAGCATATCGATGATTGTCGACCACATCTATTATCTCCGACGCACCACACTTATGAAGAGAATAAGTACAAATGGCGATCATCCGGTAGTTGCCAATGACATTGTCTATCTCCGCTTCATACTCAATGAATTCCCTCCATTGCCTTTCCTCAAGCCAAAAAGTGTCGCCGGCAACTCGAAGGCCTTCAAACCCTCTTTTCACAGCTTCGTTCTCTTTGTTGACCCAACCATCCAAAACCATGTCTGGGTGGAACTTCCCCGATTTAGTGTACCACTCGCTGGCGTCGAGTATCTCTATCTGCCCCTTATTAATGTAGTCGTCTAGATTCCTTACCGCCTTCCGCAGTGCTGCCTTCGCCGCTTCTACTGGCATGGGTTCTGAAGTGACCCACATGCAGAATTCATTATGTCGCAGTCCCGCCTTGAAATAGGGCACGAGAATCTCTAGCAAGTCCCTTGTGGTCTCGTAAAACAAACAGAGGTTGGTGCCCCAGGGGACATCACCGACAACATCGATCCCCGTTTTCCTCATCTCCCCTCCTCTACTGAGTGGAAAGTCTGGGCACTTGGCCTTCTAAAGCTGAATTGCTGGGCTGAGTCCTAAGATACAGCGCTATTCGAGCGTTATTGGACAGGACGAATGCTTTCTCCTAAGTCGACCGCACCCGTACCTGCTACCAGGGGCTACCCGTCAACGGAGCAGTGCGAAAGGTGACAACCAGATGGTCGTGAATCGCTCATGTCGCGTCCTACTTTCTTACCCGATTTATGCCCATTTGTCAAGCTATTACAAAGAGCAGCTTCCCTTTTGATCCCCCTCCCGCCAGGGGAGGGAGGATTGCGCATTCCTCTCCCTTCAAGGAAGAGGGCAGAGCCTGTCCTGAGCGGAGCCGAAGGGTGAGGGTGAATTCCCCCTCCCCTCGATCCCTTCTCTCCAGGGGAGGAGACTTACCGTGAGCAACCTAGTGGAGAAAAAGCCTCAAGCACGCAGGCGCTGGAGCTCACCAGGCTTGCTGCTTCTCATCAATGCTTCCTCTGCAGTGACCGTACCTGACCTGACAAGGTCTTGTAAAGCCTGGTCCATAGTCTGCATGCCATATTGCCTGCCAGTCTGCAAATAGGTGGGAATTTGGTCGGTCCTACCATCCCGGACGAGATTACGTATGGCGTCAGTGGCAATCATAATCTCGAAGGCAGCTATTCTTCCCCTGCCTCCAGCTCTGGGCAGAAGAAGCTGCGAGAGCACACCTTCCAACACCAGCGATAGCTGAAATCGGATTTGCTCCTGTTGGTAGGCAGGGAAAACGTCAACTATGCGATCAATGGTTTGAGGAGCGTTCACAGTGTGCACTGTGCTCAATACCAAGTGACCTGTCTCTGCAGCGGTGATCGCCGTAGATATCGTGTCCAGATCCCGCATCTCCCCAACAAGGATCACGTCAGGGTCCTGCCGAAGAGTGTGTCGCAAAGCAATAGAATAGGACTTGAAGTCATCCCCGAGGTCGCGCTGGGCAATTATGCACTTGTCATTGTGATACACGAACTCGATCGGATCCTCGATGGTGATCACGTTTCGTGTATCGCTCTTGTTCAGGTGGTCAATCATGGTAGCTAAAGTGGTGGACTTGCCGCTTCCAGTCGGGCCAGTTACCAATACCAGGCCTTTTGTCTTAAGCGCCAGATCCTTACACACAGGAGGCAGTCCAAATTCATCTATGGTTGGGACTTTGAGCGATACGTGTCGGATGGCGAGGCTGATCGTCCCTCGCTGAAAGAAGGCATTGACTCTGAAACGAGCTAGCCCCGCGAGACTGTAAGCCAGATCCAGCTCCAGCTCACTGTAGAAGCCCTCCCTTTGGCTCTCGGTGGTTACAAGTTCAAGTGCTTCTTTTACATATTGCGGCGTGACCCCAGGCATCTCTTCTAAAGCCTTCAGGGCACCATCAATGCGAAGGACTGGTGGGCTCGGCACCCTCAGATGTAGGTCCGATGCTCCTTTCTCTACCATCAGGTGCAATAGCTCGTTAATATCCATGCTAAGAACCTGCCTTTCTAGTATGAGAAGACACAAAGCTGGTTTTTGCCGCCTCTCTTGGCGCTATACATAGCCTCATCTACCCTTTGTAGAAGCTGCGTGACATCAGAAGCATGAGCCGGACATGACGCTATGCCCACGCTTATGGTAATTCTCACCTCTTCGCCATCTATCTTTGGCCGATACCTCTCCACCTGAGATCTGATCCTCTCGCCAATCTTGCCCGCGCCCTTGCTGCTGGTCTCAGGTGTGAGTAACATAAACTCATCCCCTCCCCATCGAGCTGCAACGTCCGAGGTGCGTGTGTTGACTTTGATGATGCTTCCAAGCCCCTTCAAAATACCATCTCCCTCATGATGGCCAAAACGGTCGTTTATCGCCTTCAGCCCGTCCAAATCGATCATCATCAGCGATACAGAGCCATTACTTCTCTCGGCACGGCTAAGCTCTCGCTCTACCTGCTCCATTAGATATCGACGGTTATAAAGGCCAGTCAAACCGTCGGTAGATGCAAGTTCCAGTGCCTGCTCATATAGCTGCGCATTATCGACCGCCATACCTATTTGATTGGCTATGGTACTAAGCAACTTCACCTCTCGATCGGGGAATTTGCGCGACCTGTAGCTGCCAACACCCATCACCCCCAGAACCTTATCTTTCGCCACGATCGGTACAGCAGCAAAAGACTGAATGCCTTCTTCTTCTGCCCCCATACGCGTAAGTCTGGGATCAGCAGCGACATCCTCCACTACGAATGGCTTCTTTGAAAGGGCCTCCTGACCCGTAAATCCCTCATCAACCATCAGCCCCCCTACCTTCCCAACAAATTCCGCAGACGTCCCTCTATAAGCCTTGAGAACCAACTCATCAGTCTGTTTATCAAGCAAGAATATCCCACCCGCCTCTATCTCCGTTACCCCCAGCACCCTCTCCAGGACGCTGTCCAGCAACTCCGGTAGGTTCAGAGTCTGGCTCACCGCAGTCCCAACATTGAACAGCGTCTCGATCTGCCTGGTATAGTCCAGGACCTCTGTCTCAATCCTCTTCCTCTCAGTAATGTCCGTAAGCGTTCCCAACACCGACCGCTTTCCCTTGTATTGGATGGAAGTGATCCTGTCCAAAACCCAAACAGTCTCCAAATCCTTTCTTATCAATCTGAACTCATAAGGCGAGCTACTCTGCCCTTTCAGAACCTCTATAGCTTTCGCTCTGACTGATTCTCTATCCTCAGGGTGAACGTATTCGAGAGAATATGTCCCTAACAGTTCATCGCTTCTGTAGCCCGATATCTCCTCGAACAAGCGATTGACATATTGGAGGCGTCCATCCTGCAAGAGGTATATCCCCGTTGTAGCGGTCTCCAGCATTCCTCTTGACAGTTCCTCGCTCCCCCGCACTGCATCCTCAGCCCGCTTGCGCTCGGTGACGTCTCTTATGACAGCAACCAGGGTTTTTGAGTTACCCTGAGCATCCTTTATGACTGAAGCTGTAAAACTGACCGGAATCTCCCTGCCATCTTTGGTGATGACATCCATATCAACGGGTTCAGTACTGCCTCCGCTTATGACCTTTTTCAGGATTTTCCTGGCCTTCTCTCTGTCTTTTGATTCACGGTATGTTGGCAGCTCAAGAGCAGATGTACCAATCATCTCCCCTGCCTTGTAGCCTAATAGTCTTGCACACGCTTCATTCATGTAGGTTAGTTTGCCATCCATATTGACTAGCATGACGCCGTCAGGCATTTGTTCGATGGCGGCGGATGTCACAAGTCCACGCTCAAGCAGCGCCTCCTCCGTCCACTTGCTACCAGCCTCCAGCTTCCCCAGTTCCGCGATACGCTTGTGCAGGGCTTCCAGCTTCTCAACGAGCTGTTTCTTCGTCTTCTCTGCGTACTTCTTCTCTATTTCACTACCCATGGCCCTGCCCAGCCCCCAAGCAAGAGCGGCACGCCAAAATACAACCCTACAACGCAAATCATATCAAAAACACCAAGCCAACACAACGACACAAAAGTACTGGAGGGGGCTTACTAAAGTAATATAGGGCGGACCCATAATCATCAGCTAAATACCCAATACCTCTTTCATGCTGAGTGCCAGCCACTTTGCAGTCACTCCAAAGGTAGCTTACTCAAAGGCGGTTGCCGCTCTACATACAGTGACTTCGTGATAAGGTCGACCCACAATCTGAAGCCCCACGGGCAGGCCGTCTTCAGTCCACCCAGCAGGAACAGAAGCCGCTGGCTGACCCGTTAAGCTGAAAACGAGGATGAAAGGGAGCCATTTCAAGAAATCGGCGGGGTCTGCAATGACCACCGGGGGAGGAAGGGCGGCAAGGGTAGGGGTTAGAAGCAGGTCGTAAATCTGGAAAAACTTTCCCTTCTTGACTGCAAGCTCCTGCTATGGCTGGCACAAGATCGATAGCGTCAAGGGCTATGACAGCATCTGCAGGAATATGCCGGCGGCAACCGAGGTGGCGATAACCCCAGCCATGTTGGGCCCCATAGCATGCATCAACAGGAAGTTCGCAGGATTGGCTTCCTGCCCTAGTTTCTGTGCCACTCTGGCGGCCATAGGAACAGCAGAAACCCCGGCAGCGCCTATCAGCGGGTTTATAGGGTCCTTGCGGAACAGGTTCACGAACTTAGCCATCAGTACGCCGCCCGCAGTAGACACAGCGAAGGCTAGCGCCGCCAGCCCAATGATCGCCAGGGTTTGTGGCTTGAGCAAACCCTAGGCGGACATTACCGCTCCCACACATAGCC
>SOKG01000157.1 GCA_004376205.1 Dehalococcoidia bacterium
AGTTCGCCAGTGGCTCCTCGGCATTCCCTAGCCGCTTGACATGGGTGATAAACCGGCTCACCTTCACGGCAAAGGCGAAGGTCTCCGGCGTGGAATTGCGCCAGCCCCCGAACGCTTTCTCCGAGGGCAAATGATAGAAGCTGTTGTTGAGCTCAACCGTGGCAAAGGTTCGGGCGTAGAACTCAAGCCAGCCAGGTTTGGAGAGTTTGTCGGGGTAGAACCTCCCGCGCCAGTGATCGTAGTGCCAGCCACTGGTTCCTATGTAGTATCTGGCAACCATCTTCAACCCCTACGCTACTTCTTTCCGCCTACAAGCTCCTCAAGTATCACTATTGCTGCTTTTTTGTCAAGGGGCTCGTTGTTGTTGCCGCACTTGGGCGATTGGATACAGCCAGGGCATCCTTCCTGGCAGGGGCACTCTGAGATCGCCTTCAGTGTCGCCTGCCACAACTCTGTAATTAACTCGAATCCCTTCTCGGCGATGCCGATCCCTCCAGGATAGGCATCATAGATGAATATCTGGGCCTTGCCGGTATCGGGATGGAGGGGTGTGGAGACGCCGCCTATGTCATTCCGGTCGCAGAGGGCGAACAGTGGCAATAGGGCGATAGCGGCATGCTCGGCGGCGTGTAGACCTCCGGCGAAGTCGAGTCGCTGCGCTGCCAGTCTTTCCTCAACCTGCGGTGGTATCTCGAACCACAGGGCTACAGTAGGGAAGGAGTGGGGTGGCAGGTCGAGGGGCTCTTCGCCGATTACCTCTTCGGTAAATATTCGCTTCTTCTTGAAGCCGAGCACGGTGGTAGTAACCTCCACTTCGCCTAGATGCACCATTATGTTGCCTGTGGCTTTCTCAAGACCTGCCGTGACTATGCTGATGTCGGTTATGTCCTTGGTCTGGGTATAGTAAGGGGCATCGGTAGGCACAGCGTAGGCAGTGCGCGTCTTCAAATCAAGCTCGGTGACCAAATAGGACTCTCCCTGATGAAGATAAACGGCACCGGGGTGGATCTGGAAGAAGGCGTTGGCCTCCTCAACCGTCTCCAGGAGGCGGCCGCTGGTGACGTCCACAAGCTGATAGTTCTGGGAGGAGGTGGAGCGGATGTTGATCTCTTGGGCGGGATAGACTACCCTTGGCGAAGGATGCCAGCGGCCACGGTGCTTGCGCAGTATCCCCTCTTCTTCGAGTTCAGCTTCTGCTTGGCTGCAACTATCCCCAAACAGCTGCTCATCGCTGTCGCTCAGGGGTAACTCCCACGCGGCGCAGATGAGGTGGGGCTTGAGGATGTGGAGGTTGTCCGGGTCAATCAGGGCATTCTCGTGGCTCCTGCCGAAGAAGAAGTCGGGATGGCGCATTAGATATTGATCAAGGGGGTTGTCCAGCCCGATGAGAAAACTCAAAGAGCTCTCCCTGCTTCGCCCGCTCCTTCCTGCCTGTTGCCAGGTGCTGGCGATGCTGCCCGGGTAGCCGGTGAGAACGGTAGCGTCCAGACCGCCGATATCCACGCCCAACTCCAAAGCCGTGGTAGCCACCGCAGCCAGAAGCTGGCCCTCAAATAGCTCGCGCTCGATCTGGCGGCGGTCCTCGGCCAGGTAACCGGCGCGGTAGGGCTTGACCATCTTTGCCAGTTCCGGCTCCCTTTGGCTGAGCTGATCCTGCACATAGAGGTAGATGAGTTCAGTAAGCCGGCGGCTTCGGGCAAAGGCAAGGCTGCGAATTCCTTGTTGCACAAGCTCGGTCAATATAAAAGTAGCTTCGCTGTTGGCGCTACGGCGGGCAGACTTCGCCTCGTCGAGGAGTGGGGGGTTCCAGAATACGAAGTCCTTTCCGCCGTGAGGGGAGCCGTCCTCAGCGAAAACCTCGAAGGGGAGCCCAGTCAAGCTCTCGACGTGTTCCTTGGGGTTGGCGATAGTGGCAGAGCAGCAGATGAGCTGCGGGCTCACCCCGTAGAAGGTGCAAAGTCGCTTGAGGCGGCGGAGCACGTTAGCCACATGTGAGCCGAAGACGCCTCGGTAGATGTGGGCCTCGTCGACCACGATGTACTTCAGCCTGGAGAGAAGTCCGGACCATGAGCGGTGGTTGGGTAGAATGCCGAGGTGCACCATATCTGGGTTTGACAAAACGATCTCCGCCGATCGCTTTATCTCGGTGCGCTCCCAGTGGGGGGTGTCGCCATCGAAGGTTGCGCAGTTCAGCTTGATCCGCTGGGGGGCGGTCAATTCTCTTAGGCTTCGCAGTTGGTCCTGAGCCAAGGCTTTGGTGGGGAAAAGGTAGAGGGCGCGACTGCCTCTATGGGTTAAGATGGCATCGAGGACGGAGATATTGTAGCAGAGGGTCTTGCCGCTGGCCGCTGGGGTAACCACCACAACATTCCTGCCTGAGCGGACAGCGTTAATAGCTGAAGCTTGGTGGCTGTAGAGGGGGAGCAGGCGGTTTGACTCGAGTGAGGCATGAAGCGCGGGGTGCAGAGGCTCCTCCAACTCGCCGAAAGTTGCCTCCCTGGGTGGGATATGCTCGATGTGGACAATTTGGTCCTTGTAGGCGGGGAGGTTCCTCAGATGGGGAAGAAAGGTCGAGGTATTCATCACTTCCCCTGGAGCTCTACGGGGCGTGCAGGATCTCGATTTCGTAATCTAAGACCTCGGCATCGCTCCTGATGCTCTCGATAAAGTCCATCACGCGGGACAAGACCTCGTTTGCGTGCCGGCCATCGTTGCTGACGCAGCTAACCCCCAACGTAACCAACTGCCACAAGTCCTGGTCATCAACCTCAGCGATGGAGACGTTAAACCTGTTGCTCACCTGTGAGGTGATTGATTTCAGTATCTTTCTCTTGCCTTTAAGGGAATGGTTTTCAGGGAGGCGAAGCCTCACCCTCAAAGCACCGACGTTCATGGCAAAAAACACGAAGAGAATTCAGACGTATCTCTCTTTGCGGTTCCAGTTAATCACACTATAGGGCGGATGTCAAACAAGGAGTCGCCGCCAACGCTTTCTATCCCAGACGGGCAAGACTCTCCTCCAGCCTATTCAATGTATCTTTGCGATGGGATAGGTTCTGGCGTTCCTTCTCTACGACTGAGGCTGGCGCTTTGTTGGTGAAGGCTTCATTTGCCAGCAGTCTCTCTATGCGAGCTATATCTGATTTGCTGGCCTCTATCTCCTTCAGCAGCCCACTCTTCTCCGCGTCCAGGTCAATCGTGCCCTCGAGTGGCAAGATCACGTCAACGTCCTTCAGTACAATTACTTTTGCATTGCCGAGCGCTTCGCCACTGGGGATTCCGCGAGGCGATACTATCTGCGGCCGCACTTTAGCCAAAGCCCTGATAGCTGGTGCGTGGGCTTCAGCCGTAGCTTTGGCTACGTCAGCTTGGATGGTAACATCAATGGACCTGCTTGGAGGGATTTTGCTCTCCACGCGGGCATTGCGGATGGAGCGCACAATCTCGATCACTGTTTCCATCTCTCGTTCTGCCTCAGCGTCGAAGGCGCTGGTGTCAGCAGCAGGGTAAGGGGCGATCATTATGGAGGCTGGCTTTTCCTCTGGCTGGTGCTCTCTTATCCTTTGCCATATCTCCTCTGTGATGAAGGGCATGAAAGGATGGAGGAGACGCACCGCTGTCTCAAGCACATGAACCAAGACTGGGAGTGGAGAGGGGGCTTCCTCCTTATGTTGCAGCCTTATCTTCGCCATCTCGATATACCAGTCGCAGTATTCCGTCCACAGAAACTCGTGGATGCGGCGGAGCACCTCGCCTAACTGAAACTCTTCGAGGAGTTCAGTCACCTCGGCTATGAGATGATTCAGTCGGCTCAGAATCCAGCGATCCTCTGCGTTGGTCATACCCCGGGGGGCCTTAGACTCCACACCGTCGAGGTTGCTGATTACGAATCTGGCAGCATTCCAGAGCTTGTTGGTGAAATTACGGCTGCCCTCAAGCTTGTGTGCGCCCAGCATCATATCGTTGCCCGGTGAAGTCCCTGTGGACAGTGCGAAGCGCAGGGCATCGGTGCCATACCTCTCTATGGTCTCGATGGGATCAATAACATTACCCCTGGATTTACTCATCTTCGTGCGCGTTTCATCCCGTATCAGCCCGTGAAGGTAGACCTTGTGGAATGGCACCTCGCCGGTGTTCTCCAGACCCATCATGATCATCCTCGCCACCCAGAAGAAGAGGATATCGTAGCCAGTTTCCAGCACCGTGGTCGGATAGAAGTATTTGAAGTCCTCGGTCTCTTCAGGCCAACCTAAGGTGGAATGGGGCCAAAGCGCGGAGCTAAACCAGGTGTCGAGAACGTCGGGGTCTTGAAGCAAATCTCTCCCGCCACACCTGGGACATTGTTGAGGAACGTCTACGGCGACAATGGGCTCTGCTGACAAATCGATTACGACCCAGTCTATGTTTTTCACAGTTTCTTTGTGAGATATCTCCGATTTCCTGAGTTCGCCATATTCATACCAAGTATGCGGCAAGCCTTTTCCTCGAATCCATTCTTCTTTGGGTAGTATAAGAATGTTACGGGCATCACATTGGCCGCAGTACCAGGCGGGGATCCTGTGCCCCCACCAGAGCTGGCGACTGATGCACCAGTCGCGGATATTCTCCATCCAGTTTACATAAACCTTAGTGAAGCGTTCGGGGATGATTTCGATGCGGCGCTCGACGACGGCATCGATGGCTGGTTTGGCCAGTGTAGCCGTTTTGACAAACCACTGCTTGGAGAGCAAAGGTTCGACCATTGTCTGGCAGCGCTGGCAGTGCCCCACAGAGTGCACGTAGGGCTCGATTTTCACCATTAGCCCCTCGTTCTCCAGATCGGCAAGCAATGCCTGACGGCAGGCGAATCGGTCGAGTCCGGAATAAGGACCTGCATTTTCGTTCATGGCAGCGTCCAGGTTCATTATGGTAATTGAAGGCAAGCCCTGCCGCTGGGCAATGTCGAAGTCTACAGGGTCGTGAGCCGGCGTGATCTTCACAGCCCCGGTACCGAAAGAGGGATCAACGGCATCATCGGCGATTATGGGGATCGTCCTCCCCAGAGCGGGCAGAATCGCTTTCTTGCCCAGGAGGCCTCTATGGCGCTCATCACCGGGGTTGACCGCGACCGCGGTGTCGCCGAGAATGGTCTCCGGACGCGTAGTAGCTACGGTGATAAACTCCTTTTCATCCTCCTCTAAAGGATACTTCACATAGTAGAGGTGGCCCGATATTTCCTTGTGCTCTACCTCGAGGTCGGAGAGTGCAGTAGCGCAACGGGGGCACCAGTTGATGATGCGCTCCCCACGATATATTAGGCCCTTTTCATAGAGTCGGGCGAAGGTAGTGCGCACCGCCAGGCTCGGCCCGGGGTCCATGGTGAAGCGTTCGCGAGTGAAATCACAGGAGGCGCCGAGTCTCCTGTGTTGCTCGACTATGATTCCTCTGTACTTATTCATCCACTCCCACATCCGCTCCAAGAACTTCTCACGTCCCAGGTCGTGGCGTGATAGCCCCTCCCTAGCGAGGAGTTGCTCAACCACGTTTTGGCCGGCGATCCCGGCATGATCACTCCCTGGCAGCCATAGGGTGGGATCGCCTTTCATGCGGTGCCAGCGAATCATTATGTCCTCGATGATCGCGGTGAACGCTGTGCCCAGGTGAAGCTCGCCGGTGACGTTGGGCGGCGGCATGATGATGACAAACGGCTTTCGCTGGTGATCGATCTCAGGGGTGAAGTAGCCTCGCTCCAGCCAGAACCGATACCACTTGACTTCGACGGGCTTGGGGTCGTAGCTCTTAGGGATGTCGCTTTGTCCCAGTGCTGTCATAAGTAAGGTTGCCTCGAATTCCAGATATCGCTATCCATTTTACAGTGCCCTGGCTGTCGCGTCAAAGGGGACTTGGTTGGACGATATCATTTATGCCACTATGAAGGAAGAGGGCCACGAACGCTTGTTTGTGGCCCTCTTCTCTTCGGCTACTGCTTAGCTAGACAGTTAGTGTCCTGCGCAAACCAGGCTTTATGCCTGCTAAATCGGGGTATCTGGTTTTGAGTCGATATCTGAGTCAACCGATGAGATATCTTGTTGCGCCT
>SOKG01000317.1 GCA_004376205.1 Dehalococcoidia bacterium
GCGTCGTAGACCGCCTTGGCAAAATCCTTGGGCTCCAGGTTACATTTCTCCATCAGGGCGTAGATAGCTGCGGGAAGAACTCTGGAATACCCTTCGTCTAGGACCATGCGATCCTCCCAAGAGCGGAGGTAGATATCGCCATCAGCCCTCCATACTCCGGAGAATTCGTCTGACATGTAATAGCTGTCCTGGATCTCAACAACGAGATTCTCATCTCCCAATAAGAGGGCAGCAGCGCCATCGCCCAGCGCCTGCTCGAATTGGCCCGCCGGCGCCCCCATGCGGGTATCGGCAACAACCACCAATACTCTTTTGACCGATCCAGCTTTGATCGCATCCAGAGCGCAGCCCAAGGCGCTGGTTCCTACCCGTAGCGAGCCGGCGAAATCTACCGTTCGCACCTCTGCAGGCAGGTCCAGGGCAGCGGCTATTATGGCTGAGCCTAGCTTCTCCTTGTAGGGAAGGGTGGTCGAGGCCAGGAACAGGGCATCGATCTTCACGTCATCCATACCCGTGAGGCAGTCTCTGGCCGCTTCCACAGCCATGGTTATGCTGTCCTCATCGAAATTGGCCACAGCCCTCTCCCCGGGCATGGCAAATCCCCCCCAGGCCCTGTGGAACTCCTCCCTGCTTATACGGTGATAGGGTATGTAAGCGCCATATGAAACCACTCCTGCCATCCGTCGACCTCCTTCTAGGCAAATCTATGGGTCAGACGACTTCCTGGTATCAGTGAGCCTCTTTACACCCTGAGACTTTTTGCTTGCTTGCGATTTGTAATAGCGCAAGATCGCCCCCGGATTATTATAGCCCAAAACTGCTGACATTGCAGTAGGTCAAACCCAATCCGCGGCGGATCACAAATCATGCGTCTTGGTGGAGGTGGGACGGAGTCTCAATAAAAGATGTGAGGGCGCTTCCTGAGGGTGACATTTTGGTTGGACGCTTGGAGCCCTGAGTGCCATAGCCGCCCGATGCACACAAATGCACCTCTTCGTTAGCCTCGTTGACAATGTGCAAAGCTTCGCCTATGCTATGCAGTCAGGCAACTGAGCTGCGAGTCGTCTGCCAAAGATTCCTACGCACTTCCTGCAAACCTTGACTCCAGGGGCTCCAGCTAGAGAGGAGACCAGAACATGACGACACAGACCATTGCACAGCTTTTTGACCTGACGGGGAAGGGCGCCATCGTAACTGGCGCTGCCATGGGCATTGGCCAGGCGATCGCCTCTCGGCTGGCGGAAGCAGGCGCCGGCGTGATGATCACTGATATCAATCCGGAGGCCGCAAGCCAGACTGTGGAGCAGATCATGGCGCGTGGCGGCAAGGCACGAGCCATCCACGCCGATGCCACCAGTGCCGACGATGCCAACAAGGCAGTTGAAGCCACGGTAGAGTCCTTTGGCCGCCTCGACATCCTAGTCAACAATGCGGGCATTTATCCCTTCTCACCAATTCTTGAGATCAGCGAAGAGATGTGGAATAAGGTGCTGGACATCAACCTCAAAGGTGTATACAGCTACTCTCAGGCCGCTGCCAGGGAAATGGTCAGGGCCGGCCACGGAGGAAAGATCGTCAACATTGCTTCGATGGAAGGACTGCATCCCAGGGAGCAGCTGGCAGCCTACGTTGCCTCCAAGGGAGGCATGATTATGCTTACCAAGGCCATGGCCCTGGAATTGGCCACTCACAACATCCTGATCAATGCCATCGCGCCGGGCGGGGTCTGGACGCCCGGCACTGAAGCGCTGGCTCGCCAGACGGAGGCCAGCGGCATTCCCCTCGAAGGGGCTATGGATACTTACATGGCCCGCGTGCCCCTAGGCCGTTTCGCGGAGCCTGACGACGTTGCCAAGGTGGTGCTCTTCCTGGCTAGTGCTGCCGCAGACTATATGACTGGAAGCGTCCTACTGGTGGACGGTGGATTCCAGTTATCGTAGGTCATGCCGCTATCATCGGGAATCCCACAATCCCCAAGAGTATCAGAAATACCGCCAAATGGCACAGGTATTGCATGCCCCGTCCCCCATTGGTCTCGTATCTGAGAGTCATTAAGGACCTAGCGGTCAATCTCAGCAACTACTGGCAAATGGTCAGAGGCGTTGCTCAGGGGCACGCGAATGCCGGTTACCTTTAAGTCTTGCGACACCCATATGTAATCGAGACGCCGGTGGGCATTCACTGAGGGCCAAGTATAGACGGGGGGTGGCTCTATTCTTGCCACCACATCCACAAGGCCGGCCTGACGCAAGATCTCTATCTCAGGCGCATGCGGATGTGCGTTCAGGTCTCCCACTAACACCGTACGGCCGTCGCCACCCCAGAAGTTGACAATAGCCCGTGATTGAAGCAGGCGAATACCTGTGTCCCCCTCGACGTGATGGAAGTGAGTGGCGATAACTTGTAGGCGATCGCCGTTGCCCAAGTCAACGAGCACCACAGTAAAGCCTCGCAATACTGGCAAATCGCGCGGCGGGAGGTCATAGTGAGCGTGCTCCACAATAGGGTAGCGGCTAAGGATCGCATTGCCCCAAAAAGGGTCCGCCGTAGGCCCAAAAACATATGGCATATCCAGCCGCTCCGACAGCCACGACAGCATATCGAGTCGGCCATTGATTACCCAGCCCCTGGATACTTCTTGTAGCGCGACGATGTCAGGCTCGGACTCCTCAATCACCTGGGCGATGTCCTCCATAGCCAGATAGCCCTCTGTGTTGAAGCCATTGTGTAGATTGTAGGTCATTAGGCGTACGGGGAAGCCTTCACCGGAGACCGCTGTCGGTGCCCGCCAGGTGATTACCCCCGCTAGGGGCAGCATCAAGAGTGGCAGTACCAGCACTACCGTTAGCCATACTCTATGGATGCTACTTGTCCCTTCGCGCAGGGCGGTCGATGAACCCAAGGCGCAGGCTGCCACGATAAAAGCTGCTACTGGCTCTAGGATGGTGTTGCTGTAGGGAAGCCTGAAATAATAGACCAGATAGTATCCCATGAGGAACAGTAGCAACAGGATCATACCCAGGGCATTGGCCACGGTAGTGCAGGAGAAGGCCGTCTTGGGGGCATTGGCGCCAATACCGATGAACACCAGCATTATCAGCAGCGACAACAGCACCTGTCCCATCAGAAGCAGCAGGGCGGTCAGCGCCGCGCCTTCCGGGTATGATATCGCCAGGATGGCAACTAGGCCAACTCCCGACACGAGGGCTAGAAGCCACAGGTTCCGGCGTGGTCGGCTCAGCAGCCATGCCGCGGCACCTAACCCCGCAAGCTGGGCGAGCAGTGTCCAACCGAAGGCCATCGGCAGAGGCCAGCCAGTTAACGTTGCCGCACGCGCTACGTTCTGGAGAACCACCACCTGAAGGAACAGAAAGGGTCCGACAGCCACCAATGGAAACTGGTTCATCAAGGGGCTCTTGTCGGCTGGGCCGCCGTCTTCTTGGGAAACATCCGCATTCCTCACAAATACAATGCCCGTCAGTATTATCCATTGGACCACTACCAGCAGCAGCGTCAGCAGGAGCGGAAGCAGACCTGGCTGCCAGCTAATGTCATAAGTGTAGAAGGCACCATGGAGAGCAGTGTCCAATACCAGCCCCAGTAGCAACCCGAGGGCGAAGCGGCCAGTGCCAGCACTGCCAGAAACCCGTACGCTCCGCAGATAAGTCGGCACGAAAACAACAAAGAGAGCCATTCCTGCCATTGCGAGGCTCAAATCGAGCACTGGCCTGTCGGACCAGATCTGCATAGACAATCGCAGTAGACCCAGTCCACCAGCAGTGACCAATATCAGGAGGCGGCTGCCTAACAGCCGTTGGAGTCCCCCTGCCAGAAAAGCAACAAGGAATACGAGAAGCGCTATTGTCCCGACCAGCGTTTCGCCCAGGCCCATTCTGTCGCCCAGTAGCCAGACCAAACCGGGTAGGGATACCCTTAGCGCTTGGATCCCAAAAAGGACAGTCAGCGCAGGAAGGCCGACCTCCGTCAACAGAGGTCGAGCCGCCAGCCATGTGGCGATTGGAGATACTCTGTCCTGTTTCGTTGCAGCGGTGTCCCTACCTAGCATGACTCTACCCTTGGTGAACACGGCCTCAAACACGATAACGAATACACTATCCGGGATCAAGCGGAACGATAACATAATGCACTCGCGGGGTCAATCTTGAAAAAGACAGCCGTTTCGAGTAGCACTTAGCTAATTGCATCTCCGCTTGGAGCCAGTGCCAGCCGTCGTCACCGACGATACCCGTGTGTATCCCAGAAGAGGAACGCTGGCTCGCTACTTTCTTGGAGGCTTTGACCAAGAGGGCTGCATTATGATAGACTAGCACAGCCAGCGGATTTGGAGAGGGCAATAGGAAAAGGAGGAAACAACATGAGAAAGCTAGCGATTGTGTTAATACCCTTGTTGATAATGGCACTGGTCCTCGGTGCTATCGGCTGTGGTGGCGAGGAGACAAAGCCTACGCCAACACCTACGCCGACACAAGCACCAACGCCTACGCCAACACCTACGCCAACACCTACGCCAACACCTACGCCAACACCCACGCCGACGCCTCCTTCGGGGCCATCTGGGCCACCGCCAGTGTGCAGCTTCTATGGCAGCCTGGAGGTTGACGGTGCCGATGCTCCTGTTGGCACCACAGTATCGGCCTGGATAGAAGACGCTAAAGTAGCTGAAGCTACCACTACCAAGGTAGGGCTTTACGTCATCAAGGTGGCGCAGCCTACAGGCGAAACCTACGAGGGAAAGACAGTGGCGTTCAGGATAGACGACAGAGCCACGGGCATTACCAGCACTTGGGAAGCAGGGGAAGCCCCAAACGTGCCTCTGACCGTTGGCGCGTAGCTAACATTTAGCTAGCATACTCAGCGAAACGGGGTGTCATTGGACAGGAGCGATTTGTCCCTGATGCCCTGCCGATTTCACTTGATAGCCACTATCCCATCACCCGCATGGGCTAACTTCAACGGTCGATAGTAATAGGAGAGAAGTACCAGATTGAGAGGAAACGACAACTTAGGTTGATTGACAGTCGCCGCCTTTTTCGCTATCATTCTTGTTAAGAACTAGCCCAGGTGAACTGGACTAGCTTTTTGTTCTTTACGAGGTGAGTGGCCAAGGCCAGCGGGCACTGACAGGACAGTGGCACAGGCCCGTGGGATACGCGATGCGGTGTCAACCGCAGGGTGGCTGTCATGAACACACTACTGGGAAACCTGATAGAAGAGAAGCAGCGTCTTAGGACGCAACTGGTGCAAGTTCAAACCATGCTGCGCTTGATCGATGACCGCATATTAGAAGAGCTGCTAATGGAACTCGAGAGCAATGATGAGCCTGTTGCAAAGAAGGTAGACCAGCGCTAGAATCACTTTCCCGTGGTTACAGTGTTGCTTCCTTGCTCTTCAACTGTACCCCTAGCCTGGGGATCTCAGAATATCCTGAAAGCATCACCACACCGGCCACCGAATCCCACCCGCGGATGGGACAGTCTCCCCCTCTGACCTCGGAAGTCGCTATAGCGTTCTCTAGCCAGTTCTTGGCATGGGAGAAGCCCTCCATATTCAGCTCCTCCGGCGGCCCGGCAATGATCATCAACGCCTTCTTGGCCTTCTTTATGTCGCACTCGCCGGTTAACCTCAGGGTAGCAGCGTTTCTAATGGCTGTATAGCACCTCATAGCTGGACTCAGTTGGTCTATGGAGCTTTTTTTCCTGAAGAACGAGAACCTGTCACGCACCGTTTTGGCCTTCATCTCTGAATATCCGATATAGCTAAACCCTTCCCAGGAATTTATGATGTCGGAGGCGTCGATCACCTTTATGCCAACCCTGTTCCCCTCCGTCTCACCGGCACCCAGCATTAAAGGCAATGGCTTCACTAGCTCGTGGTTCATTATGCTGTAGCTTGTCTCAAGCGGGAGCCCCTCCTTTTTCCAAACATCGTTGTCAAACAGGAGAACGCCATTAACCGCTCCATCCAGCTCTTGCAGGCATTCTACGGCGTTCAAGGCCATCAGCTTCCCCTCATCCTCACTGGGAAGAACACCTATAAAGTAGATGGGC
>SOKG01000302.1 GCA_004376205.1 Dehalococcoidia bacterium
AAGATGTTGCAGTCCCGGCACACCTCGCACGCGGTCCCCCGGCCCTCCTCGTGCATAGCAACATAGCGCTGACGCCCCTCGGAGAACCACACCTCGGCAACCGTTTCATCGTTCAAGTCGCCGAATGTCTTTCTGCCAAGCGGGTCCATGCAGCACAGGTTCACCCTGCCATCCCAGAGGACGGTCATGTGGCTGGTGGCGTGGATACAGCGCGTGAAGTTGTTCTCGATGACAGGACAGGTAAGACCGGCAAAGTTCAGGTGCTGGAACACATAGGGCGTTCGAGACGAGGAACTCGACGTCGCCCCTCCCCACCTGCGGTTGAAGGCCGCCTCCTCCTCCTCGGTGATGGAGGGATGCTGCACCAGCGACACGGTATGAGGTATGCCAAGTGCATCGACATAGTCTATCATCCTGGCCACGTAGTCGTAGTCGTCGAGCCCCGTCAACATCTTTCTCGCCTCTACTGAAGCTCCGTTTAGTGAGATGTTAAGGCGGAAGCCGGGTATTTCCGAAAGCTTCCTGATAGTCTCCTCCGTGAGAAGGCTGCCATTAGTGTACAAATGAATCTCACTCCCGGGCAGTGCCGCCCGTGCCTCTCTTACTCTGTGTACTATCTGCGGGTCGAGAAAAGGCTCTCCGGTAAGCATGGGGATAAACGTTTCAGGATGCGGGTCAAGCTTACTGGCGTCAGACAGAATCTTGGTGTAAAGCCTGCCGGACATAGTGCCGTGTTCCTCAATGCGTCCGTGGGCACAGAAAATGCAGCGCGCATTGCAGAGGTTTGTGGTCTCAACCTGGAGCACTTCCAGCATATGCCTGCTCACCTAACCGATGATTTCTTTTATTCCAAAAATAGGTTTTCTTCCGTTCGCCCTGAGCCTGTCGAAGGGTGATTTGCCCTACCCTTTGAATAGTCGACCAAGCTGGACCAGTCTCCAGCAATCAATGCTTGCTTCTTCCTGCGTGACCATCCCTTTATTTGCCTCTCCCTGGCCAATGCATCCTCTCGAGTTTCAAATTCACAAGAATAAACAAGCCTCACGGGAAGTCTCTTGGATGTATAGCACTTGAACAGGTTTTGTTCATGCTCATACAAACGCTTTTCCAGGTTATCGGTATGACCAATGTAATAGCTCTTGTCAGCACATTCCAGTATGTAGACCCAAAAAACCATCATTGCTTGTTTCGCTCGCCCTGAGCCTGTCGAAGGGCCGTTCATGGTTCGACAAGCTCACCACGAACGGCAGCTGGCACATCAGTTTCCATGATTCGTTGGTGGACAGCCACCCATGAGGGTTTTCTTGATTAGTAGAAGGATGTGCTTGTCCTTTATTTCATGGACTTCGCTTATCTCGTCCCTGTGCTCCCCTATTAACCCGTCGACGGCCTCGGTAACTTCCGGCAAGTCAAAACCATAGTCGTGGAAGCCGACGCTGCCTCCTGGGACAAGGTTGCGCCAGACGAGGTGGAAGTCATTTCTCACGTACTCTGGCTGGTGATTGCCATCGATGAATCCGAAAATGAAACTCTGTTCTCTGGGAAATTCAACCTCCTTGGAATCCTTGTCAAGCGTTATTATGTTGTCGAAACCTCGCGTGGTCTCACGATAGACCTCCAACTGTGAGCGACCCTGGAGAAATGCCTCGTAGATGTCGCACATCCTGGTCCCGCCCAAGTCCCGGGTACTGTCACACCCGGGGTCGAAAATGTCAATAGCGAATACTTTCTTGCCATAGTTCTGGGCAAACCTCGCCAGTTTGGCGGTGCCGCCACCGAGAAACGCGCCGATCTCAATTATGTCCCCCTCCAACTCGTGCAACGCCCGCTCTTCCATGAAGTCGATGAGGACTTCATAGCCCACGAAATCGTTAGCGGCGGCTTCTGGTGACGGAATCTCTGCCAAAACCCCTCCTAACCCTTGGCCAGGGCTGCTACAGCCATTATCAGTGCTGCCGATGTCCAGGTGGCCCTCTCAGGGGGACAGGCTTCCCCTTCCGGCAGCTTTATCCCCCGGCAGAAGCCACCCCTGTCATCTCGAAGCTGCAGAGTCCAATCCAACAGCAGCTTCGCCCTCTCATGCTCTCCTATAAGGCACAGGGCTATGATCAACTCGCTGGTCTCAGCTACTGCAGTCACGTCCTCGTCGGCAGTGACTCTGCATCCCCAGCCTTCGATAATGAAATCCTTCCACTCCCTCTCGATACGCCCCTTCGCTTCCTTCCCCTCGATCACCCCGGTGAGGATGGGGTAAAACCAGTTCATAGAATAACGGCGTTTGTTCTCACCCATCCTATCGAACAGCTCGGGGTGTTCTTTGATTGCCTTAAGCAGCCTCTCACTGGCCCTATCCCAATCAGGCCTGTCCTCTCCCAATGTCTTTGAGATACTAATGCCGTTCCTGATACTATGCCAGATACAACACGATGAGGTTCCAATGGCCCCCGGCCAGACCTCACCCTTGTCACTCGAGGCCCAAGGTATCTCCCCCGTTGGCTGCTGCAAACTCAGGGCGAAGTCTATGCCTCTCTCGACCGTAGGCCACATCTGGCGGAGAAAGCCCGAGTCCCTGGTGGCCAGATAATGAAACCACATTCCAGTTGCTATGTAAGAAGCAAAGTTCGTATCTTTTACTGAATCTTGCGGTTTGTCGTCCAGATAACCATAATACCAGCTGCCATCGGAATTCTGCATATCACGCGACCACATATAGGCCGCGGTGGCCTCCTTGAACCTGCCGCAGAAATCCAGGGCTACGGCACCTTCCACGTGATCCCAGGGGTCTGTGATTCCACCTCGATGCCAGGGAATAGCTCCGGAGGGAAGCTGATTATCGACGATAAAGTCCGCTTGGCTGTCGATTAGCTCTTGAAGATTCTCAGGTGCTTCTTTGAGTCTGGGCTCCATGTATCTGCCGCGCCAAAGACATGTTCGGGGGAAACCGATTCATAGGGTAGCAAACGGGCAGAGCGCTGTCAACATAAGGCTAGCGAGCCTGTGCTTTCCTTGACAACCTAAAGCTAGCAACTTATCATAAGCTCAAATCTGTACCGGGTTCGGTGACTTTGCTAGATATCGTTAGCCTTCAAGCCACCCTAGGCGTTGACTTCAGAGACCTGTCCCTCCTCCAGCAAGCTCTCGTCCATCGCTCCTATCTCAACGAGAACCCTGACCTGCCATTGACCTCTAATGAGAGGCTTGAGTTCTTGGGAGATGCTGTCCTCGGCTTCGTCGTGGCCGAGGAAATCTATCAGCGGTTCCCTGACTTATCCGAAGGAGAGCTGACAAAGTTCAGATCGGCACTGGTGCGCGGGGAGACGCTGGGCCGTATTGCTCTGTCCTTGAACCTCGGAGAATATCTGTACTTGGGGCGTGGCGAAGAGGAGAGCGGAGGGCGCCATCGTAAGAGGAACCTGGCTTGTACCCTGGAAGCTATCATCGGAGCTGTGCTCATTGACCAGGGGCTGGATGCCGCCAAGAGCTTCATCCTGGGGATACTGGGCAGCGAGCTTGAGCGAGCAATCGAAGACAAGCTCGCTGCCGACTACAAGTCGAGATTACAGGAGATTATTCAATCCGAACGCAAGATGACACCTGTTTACCGTACTGTCGAAGAGGTGGGACCTGACCACGCCAAGGTTTTCACTGTTGAGGTGCTGGCTGGAGGCTCGATACTGGGCCAGGGTCGTGGCCCCAGCAAGCGTGCAGCGGAGATGGAGGCAGCACGCGAAGCACTGGAAAGCTTAAGCGGAAAGTAGGAAGGAAGACATGCTTGGCTTTTTCAAGAAGACAGAACAAGGCGTGAAACGTACCCGGGAGGCCTGGTGGGGCAGGGTGGTACACCTCTTCGATAGCTCCACCTTGGGAGATGAACTCTGGGACGCGTTGGAGGAGCTTCTTATCTCTGCTGACGTCGGTGTGAGCACCACCGCCAAGCTCATCGAACGGCTCAAACAGAGGGTGGAGGGAGAAAAGCTCAAAGAAACCGCCCAGGTAAGAACCGCCCTGAAAGAAGAGATTATCTCTCTGTTGACAGTGGCTGAGGCAGAGCCTTTCTCTTCGGAGGACGGGAGAGTAGGCGTATTGCTGGTGGTTGGGGTCAATGGTGTGGGCAAGACCACGAGCATCGCCAAGCTGGCCTATGTCCTCAAAGAGCAGGGGAAAAGGGTGATACTGGCGGCGAGCGACACCTTCAGGGCAGCGGCTACTGAACAACTCAAGGTATGGGGAGAACGAATAGGTGTACCAGTAATAGCTCACCAGCCTGGGGGGGACCCGGCTGCGGTGGTTTTCGATGCCATAGAGACTGCAAGGAGAAACGCCGATTTTGTCATCGTCGACACCGCAGGTCGAATGCATACCAAGACCAACCTCATGGAGGAACTGAAGAAGATCAGGCGAGTAGTAGACAAGGCCAGTCTCGAGCCCCAAGTGCTGCTCGTTCTCGATGCCACTACGGGGCAGAATGGGCTGACCCAAGCCCGCTATTTCACCGAGGCGGTGAAGGTCAACGGCATCCTGATAGCGAAGTTGGACAGCACATCCAAGGGTGGGATTGTCCTTGCCATTTGTGACGAGCTTAAGATACCGATACTCTACATAGGCACCGGGCAGGAGTTGGACGATTTGGCCCCTTTCTACCCCGAAGAGTTTGCAGAAGCGCTCTTCGCTCTGGAAGAGTAATGAGGGGCGGTCGTAGTTTGGCTGATTGTCCAGAGCTGGTGGTTCAACTCTCTGGCCCGGCAACGCCACCACTAACCTTGATTACCTTCAAAGCTCTACCCGAAGGGGGCGCCCCTAGTTGGCGTCAGCCCAAATAGCCGTGTTTGGGAAAAGCGAGAATGCAGACAGGAGTCCTAGCGAAGCTACAGCGCCACCTATCGGAGCCCCGTGGCCAGGCTGTTCTGGTATTTCTCGTCCTCGTGGTCTCTCTGATCGTGCGCTTGCTCCTATTCCGCGTAGAGGGATGCTATGGTGACCTGGAAGTGTTCAAGTGGTGGTTCAACACTGCTGCCGATGGCGGGTTGCCCGCCTTTTACGATAACGCTTGGTCCGACTACCCGCCGTTAAACATCTATATCTTCTGGGTGTGCGGGAAACTGGCCCACGCCCTAGGCCCGGATAGCCTGCCCACCTTCATTAAGCTCCCCGGGAACCTGTTCGATCTTGCCACAGCCTTCCTCATCTTCCGCTTCCTGCGCCCGAGGTTCTCTTTCAAGGTTTCCCTGGCAGTTATGGCCATCTACGCCTTTAACCCTGCAACCATCTTCGACCTGGCGGTGTGGGGACAGATGGACTCCATCTACACCTTCTTCATGGTTGCATCCCTTTACTCAGCGCTACGCTCGAAGTTCGAACTATCAGGGGGCCTGCTGGCCCTCGCCATACTAACCAAGCCTCAAAGCATTGTACTGCTGCCTGTTATAGCCTACGTGATCTGGAGAAATGGGGACTGGCGGCGTGTTCTGTGCAGCAGCGCTGTTTTTGGAGCGGTCGTCTTCCTGGTTATCCTCCCCTTCAACTGGGACAACCCGATAGCATTCGTGCTCGACCGTTACATTAGCGACGAAGCGGGCTACAATTTGTATCCCTTCAACAGTGCCCACGCCTATAACTTCTGGGCGCTGCTCGGATTTTGGAAGTCGGACACTATTGCCCACCTCGGCCTGACCTATCAGCAGTGGGGCGGTCTGGCCTTCGGTGCCTTCGCCGCCTTCGTCATGTGGCAGCTCCACCGCAGGTACGAGCCCAGAGCAGCCATTTTCGCCGTATTCTTACTGGCGTTTGGTTTTTTTATGCTGATGACCAGAATGCACGAACGGTATTATTTCTCCGTCTTCGCCCTCCTGGCCCTGGGCTGGTACACGCGGTTCACAATCTGGATCTACCTGGGGCTTGCGGCGACGTACATCGCGAACTTGGCCTACGTGCTGTCACTCGCCAGTGCCGACATTTATTGGATCCCCGACGGCCACTGGTCAATTTACGTTCTGGTTCCTGCGAATATCATTCTGTTCGGCTTATCCATTTGGACTTTCTACAGAATG
>SOKG01000275.1 GCA_004376205.1 Dehalococcoidia bacterium
AGTTGTGGCTTGATACCGTATTGGTTCCCAAGGACAACCCCGATGTAGAAATACTCCGACAGGTGAACGGTAAGAGCTTAGTCCGTGTTGACTATTTCCCCCAGATGTGGATCACCACTACTCCTAGAATCGGCAGTTGGTTTAACCAGACATTCGACGAAGAACTCAACCCCGATATTTGCCAGGTCTACAAGTTCTGCACCGAAGATAACGAGGCGAACGTAGGCAGGGGCTACATCCAGAGACTCGCTAGGGTTCACAAGGGGCCTCTATTTGAGCAGGAAGCGCACGGGGAGTTCGTCGGTGCCCAGAACCTGACCTACCCGACATTTAACCCGCAGTTGCACACCCTGGGGAACGTGCCAGAGGAGTTCAAGCTGGTGGTCGCAGGCGTGGACTGGGGCTGGAACTCCTCATTCGCTATCGAAGTAGTGGGGTTCTCGTCTACGGGCGTTGCATACGTCATAGACGAGTTCACCGCAGAACAAGTACCCATCGACAAGGTTGTTCTCAAGTGTCAGCAGATAAGGGACAAGCACGGGGTTAGGTTCTTCTTCTGCGACGCCTCTGAGCCTGCCCTGATCGCTCACTTGATGCGGTCACAAGTGCCTGCGTTCAAGGCCCACTACAACGGCGACAAGATGTACCGAGTAGCTGCGGTTGCGTCCCGATTCGAGAAACAGCCAGGGTTGTTCGCCTATCGGCTGTACGTCTCTCGTACCTGTAAAGATTTAATAAAGACACTGAAACTGTCGGGGGAGATGCAGAAGCCTGGGGTCGTGAGAGAGGTTCGGTCTCAGATAGGGAGAGACGATCCGATTGACGCCCTGGAGTACGCAATCACGGATGGAGAGCGGATTATGGGTGTCCCATTTAGTGTGGATTCGGGGGTTGCGCCCGCAACGAGGAACACCCCCGCGAGGGCAATGTCGATTCCCTGGAGAATGGTATGAAACGCGACGCTTACTCAGAACGGGTTATCTCGGACGAAGACCTGAAGGCCTACATTCAGCGGGCTAAGGACTACAACAGGCCCCGCATCCTACTCCATGAGAAGGCGTACAAGTTCCGCATGATGGAGCAGGACGTGGCCGTTCCTCCTGGCGCCAAGAAGACGGCTATCGAACTCAAGAACGCCTTTGTCTGGGATATGTGCTTGAGGACAAGTGCCTCGATTACCAAGAACTCCCCACGGTGCGAGGCAGTCCCTGCGGGGATAACCATTGAGGACGAAAAGGGTGCGTCCAAGAAGGAAAGACACACCAAAGGCGCACTCAATCGGATGACTCAGGAAGCGGGTCTACAGCAGCAGCCGTTCCCAAGGGCCTCGTTCTCGCAGGTTTCTCTGGGGATGGGTGTCTACGAGATGCTGTGGAGACCTGATAGGTGGAGCCACTTCCCCAAGCGGAAGAGGGAAGACGATGCCAGGGCTTTCCTTAGAAGGGCGGAGCAGCACAAGAGGAGCGCGAGGTTCCCGTTTAGTTGGCGTTCCCTCGATCCGATGACCTATCACCCCCTCTATGGGGACGAAGGCACGGAGTTCGCCGTTATCGAGACGGAGCGGCCCATCGGCGACCTCGCTAGGGTCTTCCAAGAGGACAAGGTGCGGCCCCTACTGGAAGGTATACGGGAGGGGGAGGCTGGTTGGGAGTCGAGGAAAACCCTCTTCCAGACAGTTTGGACTAATACCCACGTCTACTACCGTATCGGTGGAAAGACCGTTGACCAGTTTGAGCATGGCTACGGGCGCATCCCGCTATTTGAGGTGCGGGGCGTAACTACCGAATCGAACATCCCAGGCAAAGACTCGCTCCCCATCACCTTCGGTCTGCTGAAGTATGCGCCCCTCATCGACACGATGTTCACCACCCTAATCAACGCCCTCCTGGTGAGTGGAATCCCCACGCCCTTCCTCACGCCCGACACCCAGAATCCCGCAGCGGCGGTTCTCTTTGGGCCAGACGGGAGAATGATCAAGAGCTACCCCATCGTTCTGGGGGACGTAAACATAGCCCCTGGCCAGATTGACCTGCCTCTCTCAAAGGCCGTGCCCCAGATACTCACAGAGTCTATCAACGCCATCATGGGTGTGGCCGAGTCCACCATGCTCCCCAAGGTTCTAAGGGGGGAGGGCGTTGGCTCCGACTGGAGCGGTTATCTAGCCCAAACAGTGCTTCACATCGTCCTTACCCTGCTCGGCCCGATTGTCGATAACCACGAACAGGCGTTGACCGAGATGACCAAGTTCTACTGGGAGCTAATCGAGAGTAAGGCGAAGACAGACGTTTGGGTCTGGGCAGCGCAGAGGCCAAGAGGCGGAAAGTGGGCTCCTTTGGGGCCGAAGGACATTGAAGGGTTCTATGAATGCCGCTTCCATATTCGCCCCTCGCTGCCCAGAGACGAACACCTGAGAGCACAAACAGGGATGCAACTCTGGCAGGCGGGCGCAATTGACCTGAGAACCTTACTTACGGTCTGGCTCGATGAGGAGTTCCCCGACGAGATAGAGGAACGGATCATGCTTGAGCGGTTGTTCAAGAGGCCAGAGGTTGACGACATCCTTCTACAGCAGATAATCCAGAGACTCGCGGGCGAGAGCCCCGTGATTCAAGCGGTAGGTGAGCAGATGGGGATGCTAGGCGCGACACCGCCAGGTATGCCCCAAGGCCCGCCTGAGCTTCAGCAGGGTCTACCTGGGGCGTTTGGCGCGGGTATGCCCCCTGGCCCGCTAGGTGGCGGTGGGGCCGTGCCCTTCGCTGGGGGGCGGCCCCCTGGTATGCCTACGCCCGTTCCTGGTGGGCCGAGGATGATTCCATGACTGAGAACGACAAGATTTATGCCGCTGCATTCATAGATGGTGAGGGCTGCATCAGTACTCATATCAATAGAAGAAAGAACGTGGCGCAAATTAGTGTTTCGGTGACCAACACCGATCCAACTGTTATCCATTGGTTGCAGGACTTGTGGAGTGGTGTTGCTGGTTGCACTTATGCGGTCAAGGAGACTGAGAAGCCAGTTTGGTACTGGCGTGTAACGGCACGAAAAGCTGAGCGCTTTCTGAATGATGTTCGGCCCTATCTCAAAATGAAGGTGCATCAGGCCAATCTAGCCCTAAATATGCGGTCGCTGATGGGGCCAAGGGGCAAGAGGGTTCCAAGGGGAGGTTGGGCAGAGCGCGAGGCAGTAAACGAGGCCATGCGGATTCTGAATAAGGTAGGTCGGTGATGAGTATTCCTAAAGATGACTGGCAATGTCTTTATGGCCCCTACCACATCTTCGATCCCGAAGACATATCCATCTGTTTCTGCTGCTCCATTGTCCATTTCTACTGCTCCAACTGTGAGAAGGAGATAGCAACGATGGCGTTGGAGGAGTGCCCGAAGGAAAGCAGGAACCTAATCTTCCAACTCACGAGTGCAATGCAGGAGGAAGGCGATGGCCGACAACCCGCTTGAACCAATGGTGGATGCAGCCGTAGAGGGGATGCGCCGCCGCCTGGACATCGTGGACAGGGCGGTGCCAGAGAAGACGGTGCCCGTTGGACAAAGGCAGCTAACGGCTGAGGAACTCTACATGCGGGATGCCTTCGTTCCTGGCTACAGGGGGCAGGCCCTCCAGGGAACTAGCTGGGCGGACGGTACTAAATACTTCCGCCTCATAGCTAAGGGGCGGGAGACGTTCAGGAAGAAGCATGGGGACATATAACAGCGTCGAAGAACTAAAGGCGATGGTCAAGGCCAAGTTTGAGCAGGCTGGCCTTGGGCACCTCTGGCCTGTCATTGAGCGGATAGTAACCCTTGAGACGGCAGGTACGTGGAATCCAGCCATTCAAAGCGGCGCTATCGATCCCGCAACAGGCACCTATGAGGACTCATGGGGCCTATTTCAGATGTACCGCACGGCGGGGCTTGGCACTGGCTATTCCGTCGAACAACTCCAAGACCCTGAATTCAATACCGATTTGGCCGTGAAACACATCAAGGCAGAGATAGCAAGAGGCGCACCAACAGCGGAAGCGCTGGACGATTGGACGACATCGCCGAGGGCGTTGCAAGAGGTAGGTGGAGAGATGGCACAGACAGTAGATAGAACGCTTCAGGAGAGGATCACGGGCGCACCCAAGGGCGATGTTCCCCTGGACTTTGAGGAGTTCTGGAACAGCTTAGGCCCCGATCAGCAGACCATGTTGCAGACATACCTCTTGCCAGAGGTTGCTAGGGCCATTGCGCCCACAGTTACGACTACGCAGCAGACATACGACGTACAGGACGCCCAAGCGCAGCGGGACTTGGATAGATACGTGGCCCAAGTAGCCGAAGGTAAAATGCCTCTTGAACAAGCCCTGGTTGAGATTTCCCGCGAACAGGCTGTTACCTCGCGCACGGAGGCGATGGGCCAGGAGCAACGCGCTTTCTGGGACATGCAACTGGCCCCAGGCACAGAGTATCAGCCTGGCTTCGGGCCTGAAGGCGCTATTGGGGCGCTACAGCAGGAGCGCGGCGCGGAGTTTCAGCCCAGGCCCGTAACGACTGTTCCGACAGGCGCTCTCAGCGCCCAGGCGAATCTTCAGCAGGCACAACAGACTATCCCCCAGGTGCCACCCATGGACATGCCCCAGTACCCACAACTGCCCCCACCTTCAGGAATGGGGCCAACCCAGACGACAACGACGGGCAGCGGGTTCGCAGACGACATTTTGAAGATTCTGGGCATGGGTGGCCAGCAGGCAACGCCAGGGGGAGACGTAGTGAATTATCTACCACCAGGCTATAACCCTCAGTATGGTTGGATATTCCGAGAGTAGGAGAACGACAATGTCTCAGTGGAACATGCAGGGCGGAGCAACACTACCACCACAATCACCTCTAGGCTGGGGAATAGGCCTGGCGGGTAAAGCTCTCGGTATGGCAGGCGGCTACCTACCTACTGGTTTGGGGCAAACCCCGATCTCTACTGCTGCCCAGCAGTGGGACAGGGGGCAGACATGGGCCGAAGAGTATGGGATGCAAATGCTCGCCCAATTCGACCAGACGTTGGCCCAAAACCTACAGATAGCTGAGATGGACGCTGCCAGGGCCATTCAGGTAGCGCAGACCTATGCCGGTGCCACGGCTGCCGCAGCAGGTACTTCAGCAGCAGCACAGGTGGCAGCGGCTGAGACTAACGCACGCGCCGCAGCGGAAGCTGCCCAAATTCGCGCCAATGCTATGCGGGCTGTTGCCGAAATGGACAGCGCGACCCGCCTCCAGATCGCTGAACTCCAGGCCGAAGTCGAGAGAGAGCGCACAGGCGTCATGCAGTATGAGGCGGAGACGGGAAGGCGGATTCAGGAAAGCACAGAGTTCGGACAGCCTATCAACCTCGCGGCCTACATTCACTACATGACACAAGGGCCAGGTACGGTTGTTCCTGGTGTTCTCCCAGGGCAGGCCGGGCTCCCGCAAGCGGCGCAGGCACCCACAGCGCCTACCGCGGCTAACGCGATGGCGGGCTTGTATCAGCAGGGCATGGCAGGCGGGCCTGTAGGTGTAGTGGGAGAAGCTGGCCCAGAGGTGCTGAGTGCTACCCCTGGCGGGCTACAGGTTACGCCTACCACGCAGCCGCAGGCACAGGCGCTCAAACAGCAGGGCGTGCAAGGGATGCAGTACGGGGGCGCGGTAAGGCTTGGCGTGAACCTGATGGGGAAGGGCCTCAATCTAGTGGGCGGACAACAGGGTGTGCCGAGGGCGCAGGGTGGTGCGGGGGCGCAGGGCGGGGGCAGCTTCTCGCTCGGCTCCCGATTTAATCTAGCACGTACTCAGGCTGGGCAGAGTAGCTACGGCGCACCGCCTGGTGCATTGATGAAAAGGGCGCAGCGTGGCGAACTTCATCCTAACGTCGCTAGCAGGGTTCTTGGCCCTGGCGGGCATAGCTACGGGCAGCAACTTGTAGCCGCTCAACAGCAAGCTCAGGAGCAGCCGCCCACTTGGTTCTCCAACTGGCTCGGTGCCCAAGGCGGCGCAGCCACGCCAGGGGCGGTAGCAGGCCCAGGAGTGCCAG
>SOKG01000322.1 GCA_004376205.1 Dehalococcoidia bacterium
TGACCTTCTCGGCCTCGCCCTTCTTCACCACCGTTATTCCCAGACCGAGGAAATAAATGGTGGCATCGATATCCATCGCCTTGGCTGTCATGCCCAAGACAAAAGGCGAGTAAAGACGCTTTGGGGTATCAACGCCGCTTGTTTGAACGTAGAGAATGTGCTTCTTGTCAGCCATCACTACCTCCTATCTTTCTTTTTGGATGAGAAATCTCAGGCCCTCGCCAGTTCTCTCTATTTCAAGGATTTTCTGTCCGGCATGCTTGGCCCAAGCCTTGAGGTCCTCCTCGGCGGCGGGGTCGTCTGCCCAGACCTCCAGGATTTCGCCAATAGCAAGTTTGTCTATTTCCTGCCTGGTGTTTAGAACTGGCATTGGGCAATAGAGACCTATGCAATCCAAGACTTGATGAGCCCGCTTTGGCAAGCTAGAATCTACCACGGTTCAAACTCCTGTTTAAGGGTCTTTCCTATTCCAAAGGCTGGCCGCACTGGGGGCAGACCTTCGCTTCTCTCACCACCACTATCTTGCACCTGATGCAGTAGCGCAAGATCACGCTACAAGGCTGGCAGTAAGGCGCCGGCGATATCACCAGTTCCTCCTCACAGTAGGGGCAAAAGCACCTCCATCCCCTTTCCTTTGGCTGTTCACTCCTGTTCATCCTTCCTCCTTCTTTTGGTTTTCACCGCTTTGCCCTGCTTCTTGAGGTAATCATCGATGGCCCCATTCAGCGCCTGAGCGCCGAGGTTGGAGCAGTGAAACTTATTCTTGGGCAGCCCCTCAAGCTCCTCGGCCACGAGGGCCGGGGTGATCTTCCTCGCCTCCTCAAGGGTCTTGCCCTTGGCCATCTCGCTCACGATGCTGGAGACGGCGATGGCGGCGCCGCAGCCGAAGGTTTTAAACTTGACATCGCTGAGATGGTTATTGTCCACTTTGATGTAGAAGGTCATCATATCCCCGCAGACGGGGTTGCCCATCTCGCCGATGCCATCGGCATCCTCGATCTCCCCCACATTGCGGGGGTTCAGGAAGTGTTCCATCACCTTGTCGCTATAAACGGGCATCTCATCTCCCTCCCTGCTGACCTTTTAAGAATTTGGCATAAAGGGGCGACATCTGGCGCAGCCTGTCTACTATTGGAGGCAGTACCTCCAGGAGGTAGTCCACATCCTCTTCGCTATTGTTCAAACCAAGGCTGAAAAGGAGAGACCCCTGTGCGATCTCAGGAGGTACCCCTATGGCGGTGAGAACATGGGAGGTTTTGAGCGCCCTGGAGGTGCAGGCCGAGCCACTGGAGGCCGCTATCCCCTGGTGACTTAAGAGCATGAGCATCGACTCCCCCTCGATGAACTCGATGCAGAAGCTGGCAATTCCCGGAAGGCGCTGGGTGGGATGTCCGGTGAGGATCGCATGCTCGATCCCGGACAGTAGGCCCCCGATCAACCTGTCGCGCAGGGCAGAGAGATGCGCCATCCTGTAAGCCATCTCCTCCTTGGCCAGCTCAGCGGCTTTTCCCAGTCCGACGATCGCGGGCACATTCTCGGTCCCGGCCCTCCTTCCTCCCTCCTGCACGCCACCATCGAGGAAGGGGATAATGCGCACCCCTTTTTTGAGCCAGAGGGCACCAACACCCTTGGGGCCATAGAACTGGTTGGGGGTCAGGCTTAGCGCATCAACACCGAGTTCTTTGACATCCACAGGTATTGTGCCTGCGGTGGCCACGGCATCGGTGTGGAACAGGGCCCCCGTTTTCTTCATCACCTTAGCTATCTCGGCGATGGGCTGGATGGTGCCCACCTCACCATTGGCGTGCATTATGGAGACCAGGATGGTGTCCTCCCTTATGCTTTTGGCTACCTCTTCGGGATCGACCAGCCCCTGCTTGTCCACCGGGATCTGGGTCACCTCGAAGCCCCACTTCTCCAGCGTCCTCGCCGAATGGAGCACCGAGAAGTGCTCGATGGCCGAGGTGACAGCATGCTTCCCCTTGGACTGCTGGGCGAGGGCCAACCCCTTGATGGCGAAGTTGTTGGCCTCGGTGCCCGAGCCGGTGAAGATGATCTCCTCAGGCTGGGCGCCAATGAGGGCGGCAACCTTGCCGCGGGCATGATCTACTGCTTCCCTGGCTTCATCTCCCCAGAGGTGTAGCGATTGAGGATTGCCATAGTGGTCCTTGAGATAAGGGAGCATGGCCTCCAGAACCTGTGGGAGAATAGTGGTTGTCGCTGCATTGTCCAGATAGGCTCTCTTCATGTCTCCCCCTAGCCAGTTACCTCATGATCTCGTTACTAAATCTATTATACCTCCAGATAAGTTGGAAAGGATAGGGGTTCTTTCACAGATGATTGTTACGTAGAACATGTTCTCCTCCAGTTGTTGGTGAACTCTTGCACTTTGTCCTCGGAAAGTCCCAATCGACACAAGACATGCCGCGTCAGTTCTATGCTGGCCTCAAGCTCTGGTTGGACTAGTTCAGAAGCCCCCCTCCCCCGCAGGAAATCACGCTCGAAATCGCTGTGAACACGGGCTACGACATCAAGCTGTGGATTAATACGCAGGGCATGGTCCAGAGCAAGCCTCGCTGCCATGGGATCGGGCATAGCGATTAGCAAAAGGGCTGCATCCTTGAGCCCCGCCTTGGAAAGCACCTCCCGGTTACCGGCATCCCCGTAAATGCAGGGAATTCCCCGGTCTCGAAGGCTGGAGATAACTGCTGGATCGAGATCGATCACCAAGTGCGGTATTTGTAACTGCCTCAGCATCTGGGCCACGTTGCCACCCACACGACCGTGACCGCAAATAACCACATGGTCGGAGATCTTCGCTACCTCCTCAACCGATTGCGGCGCACCCTCTGCTGTGTCTGGCCTTAGTGCCCGCGCTTGGATCAACCTAGTGCTGAGACCCGTTGCCAGGCTGTAGGCAAAGGGGGTGAGGATAATAGAGATCATGGCGCTGGCAAGGATCAGAGAATATAAGTGCTCTGAAATGGCCCCCGTCCCTAAACCCAGCTCCGCCAATACGAAGCTGAACTCTCCGATTTGTATCATTCCCGCTCCTACCAAGAGTATTGCCTTGCCCCCATAGCCGAAGAGCCTAGCGGTAGCAGAGCAGATAACAAACTTGCCCAAAACGATGGTCACAACTATTGCAATAACAGTGTTGATATTTGCTGCCATGAAAGGCAGGGCAATGAGCATCCCCACTGACACGAAGAAAATCGCAGAGAAGATATCGCGCAGGGGGATCATGTCGCCAAGCACCTGATGGGCGAAGTCAGATTCGCTGATAAGGAGGCCGACAGCGAAAGCACCTAAAGCTGCCGACAGGCCAAAATAGTAGGCCGCAAAGGCGCCTCCAAAGCATAGCACCGCGCCGGAAAGGATGAAAAGCTCCCTGGAGCCTTGGCTCGCCACCCGCCTGATGAATCGGGGCACTACCCATGCCCCCAGGAACAAGACCAAGGCCAGGAACACGCCGGCCTTAAGAACGGCCAGTCCCAGCACGGAGGCAAGGTTCCCCACTGAGCCTCCCAGCACTGGCAGGATGAACATCATGAAAGCGGCCGCAATGTCCTGCATCAGGAGGATGCCGATCATTACCCGACCGTGTACTGTCTCCAGCTCCCCTCGTTGGGTAAGCATCCCGATTACTACCATCGTGCTGCTGATGGCGATGAGAAAGCCGAAGATTACCGCTTCAGGGAGCGACCATCCGAGAAGGGCAGCGACACCTATTCCCAATCCTGTGGTAGTCAGAAGCTGAAATATGCCTCCCCCAATAGCTACCCTTCTCACCCGAATCATTTCCCGTAGCGACAACTTCACCCCGAGGGTGAAGAGAAGCAGCACAACCCCGATAGTAGCCAGGACCCTGATTTCATCCGATTCCTGAATTAGGCCCAGCGCATGAGGACCAATGACGACACCGGCTAAGAGGTAGCCGATAATGGCGGATTGCTTCAAGAAGCGGGCGGCCAGCCCCCCCGCTAGACCTGCACCCAGGACAATGGCCATGTTCAGTATGAGACTAAACTCGTCCATCACTCCTAGCATACCCCCGTTCTTGACAAGGCAGTCTAGGTCGCGTCAAAATCGCATAGCTGATAATGCCTGTGGCTGTAATCAAGAAAGCACTATATATAGCCTGCGGAAGCACCGCCGCAGAGATCATGCTTCCCTCGGGCTGCTGGGCCTGAGTGGGGACTGCCATAGTCATCCCTGTGGTAGGGGAGCATGGTTTCCAGTACCTCAGGCAATATAGGGGTACTTCGCTCTGGCGACGGATGCCTTTACCTGAGGCGAGCCTCGACTGCACTCCAATCGAGGTTCTTGAAGAAGGCCTCGATATAGTCGGCTCGCTTCAGCCCGTAGTCGATCATAAAGGCATGCTCAAAAACATCCAGCACCAGAAGGGGGGTACAACCTGCGGGGTGGCCGGTCTCATGCTCGTTTATCCACTGGTTCAAGAACCTACCGCTTACGTTATCCTGGTAGAGGATAGCCCAACCAATCCCCCGCATTGTGGCGGTGGCCTTGAAATCCTTCTCCCAATCCTCGTAGCTGCCGAACTCCTCGGCCAGCTTCTTGCCCAGCTTGCCCGATTTGTCCAGTGCCCCCTTGCCACCGAGGTTTTCGAAGTAATACTCGTGAAGGCGCATGCCGTTGAACTCGAAACCCAACCGACGCTTTAACTCGGCGTATTCCGGGGTTGCCGTCTTGCCCTCCTTCAGCATGGCGGCAAGGGAGTCCAACAGCTTATTGGTATTGGTTATATAACCCTGATAGAGAGTGAAGTGATTATTAAGCAGCGTCTGGCTAAAACCCTCCATCCCAATTAAGGTGCTGTAATCCTTAGCAGTGTAAGTCATTCTTACCTCCCCCACTGGTGGTGTATGTTGCCCCTTTGCTAGTCATGCTCCTCAAACATCTTATTCTGGGTGGGGTCATTCTCCCGCAACCACTCGACCAGCATGGCTACATGTTCCTTTTCCTCATCCGAGTTGTGCTGCAGCACCCGTTTCAGCGATTCATTGTCTGTGGCATTTATCCTCGCCTCGTAGCGGTTGATGGCATCCAGTTCCTCCCTCAGTGATTCCCTTGCCATTGCCCAGTCCTCAAATTCTTTGGACATTTCGCTACCTCCTTGCCATAGTGTAGTCGTTATTTAATTAGCTCCATCTCCTCACCGCAACAGACAAGGGTACCGCCACCAACATTGGTCACCGTCACCTCGTTGCCGCAGACATTGCACCGGTATTTTTCGCCTACACTCTCGACTCCCATTTCACACCTGCGATATTCTTTGTCAAGGCTCTAGTAGTCTCTTCTCACCTTCAAGTTTTTGCAGGTCGGTAATGTCTTGGGTAACCTCTAAGCAGCCGAGATATCCTCTGTCTTTGCCATGAACCGCAAAGTAGCGGATGTAAATCAGCCGTTCCTTTTGCTGAATCCAGAACTCTGCTACGTCTCGCCGACCATCTCTGAAATCATCCAGAATCTGGTTAACCACATGAATGCTCTTTTGAGGATGACATTGCTGAACCTTGCGACCGATAATTGCCTTTGCCCTGGGAAAGATTCGCTCTTTTGTCTGGCTGAAGTAGCGCACTGTGTCTTCTTTGTCAACAAAGGTAATATCGACGGGTAAGGTATTCAACATCGCCTCTAATCCCTCTTTTGTTATAGAGCCTGTTTCAAAAGTTATTTCTCCTTCTTGCTCTTTGACGGCTTTTGCCAATTCTACTTTTTTGCCGATAGCATCCTCTGGCGTGAAGCAGCAATATCCCAAATCGTCCATTGATGCTCTTATCTCACGCCACTCCGCGTCACCGATGAGTTCCAATGCTATAGGGAAGAGTATGTTCTCTTCCTTATAAAAGTGGTTTGGAATGAGGTTAGTCAGATTTTTAAGATGAGAGAGGAGTTTTCCTTTGAACTCTTCGAACCCAAGAACCTCTTTGTTTTCCAGGGTTTTGCTCGCTTCTTTGATTTCCTCCCTCTGCTCATCGTGTTCTGTCCACATTATGGCTGGTG
>SOKG01000287.1 GCA_004376205.1 Dehalococcoidia bacterium
ATCGGTCTGGGCGCAATTGGCGCAGATGTCATTCTCCTGGAAATAGGCCAGGTATCTCAGGTATCGCTGATGGTACTCGGTGCCCATGGCCTGATCCGTGTCGTAGGTGATCACCGAGAGGGCGTTCATAGCATCGACACCCATGCAGCGCTGGATACAACCCCCCGTTTTCTGGCAGTATAGCCTGGTCATTTTCTGCTTCTCGAGCAGGTCTTCGGTGCTCTGGTGGATGTGACAGAAGCGGCTTATCCGCTGCCCGCTCAGGTGAGAGGTCGTCGTCATTATGCCCTCATACTGTGGATCGCGAGCCAAGTCATAGGTCTGGGAGATGACATTGATGGCCGGAGCAATGCGGGGGTCATCCCGGCCAACGAGTTCTCCATCCATATAGACGTTGCGCTTCATAGAAAACAGTCTCTCGCGGTACTCTTGAGATGTCCTCATCGTCGTCCTCCTTCTCAGCCAAGTCCTTGACCAACGCGTGCCAGGCGCACAACGCCTCCCAGTATCAGCGGTTCCTACCGTGGGACAGCCCTTCGATAATTGTATACTGCTCCAAAACGGGAATACCTGCAGTGGCTTGGGTTATGCTTGTAGAGGCTGGGCAGCTTCTGGCTCAAATTCTTATACTACTGTCAGACTATCCCAGTTCCTAGGACAGGGTGTCCCCCTGCTGATAACCTGCCACCGAAGGGCTCATCAAGATTACACAGGTTTTCGTGTTTGGCAATCCATTTCTTGATCACAGGTCGAATTCTGCCAAAATTCATGTGTGCCCTTTCAGAGGCAAAACTCCATTCTCTGCCTAGTTCCTGGTGCCACGTCTCCGGTTGAAGAAGACGCAAAGTCTCATTTCGAGCTTGCAAAACTGCCTCATCATCAAGAGACCTCAGCTCTTCGATACATGTTCGCCAGTGCTGTATCAGACCCTTCATTCCGCCCTTTTCGCTGATTTCTCCATCAGTGCAATCAATGCTGTATCTAACCTCTTTTATGAAATTCGGTATAACTTCGTGGCATGCCACCCCTCCCAGATGCAGCCAAACAAAAGCTCCCTCGCGCCTTATGAGGATTTTTCTCCATCTTTCAAGGAAAATATCGATTAGTTCTTCACCCATGTAAAACCTTACTTGTCCAGTGGACAATCTTATCAGAGGCAGGACCTTAGGTAGCAGGTCATACCATGAAGCGAGGATCCTCATAGGCAAGGGCATAACAGTCAACGCGTTCATTTCCCTCACAATCTCTTTTTCGCTCACCTTACATCACCCCCTCTCTATTCGGATTCTAAACATTCACAGACTGTCGAGCCCCCCTCTTAAGGTGGTATCCCAGAGGGAATCCAATGAGGTTCCAGTCGCAGAGTTCTTTATTCATTATACACAATACACAAGTTATTATCAGATCGGCAATGAATACTACCGGGATTCAGCCTACTCAGTGCTATTTACTACGTGTGCGCGCCAGAACATCCTGGACCGTAATGCCCTCAAAGGAAGCGCCATCGGTTTCTCTTGGAATCTTGCCTGTGGGGCAAACGCCAAAGCACTCCCGGCAATCCATGCACACTCCTGTGGAGACTACTTCATCAATAAATGCCACACGCCTGCCTACGCCCCTCCCAACAAACGTTATGGCATTGGCCCCTTTGACCTCCGCGCAGTAGCGAACACAAAGTCCGCAGAGTATGCACTGGGTTACTTCGGATTTGAACCTCGGCTTCTCTACGCCGTACTGGCTCGCGAGCTCCGACAGAACCGGAGCAGAGGCAAGCATTAGCTCCAGGAGCATTTTGCGCATCTTGATAACCTTGGGGGAACCTGTCTTTACAGCTAGCCCAGCTTCCACGTTGTATACGCAAGAAGTGACCAGCCTCGTCTTTCCGTTTTTTGATATTTCCACGGTGCAAAACCTGCAAGCGCCATAAGGAGCCAGCTTCTCATGGTAACAAAGAGTCGGGATATGAATCCCGGCGGCTTGGGCTGCTTCGAGGAGTGTCGTTCCCTCTTCAGCTTCAACATCTTTACCATCAATGTTCAAGCGCACTTTCTTCATTCCCGCTTTCCTTTCTTGCGCACCACCTCAGTACCCAAGGGAGGCGCTGCCGGCACCGGCTCGCCAGAGATTTTCACCACGGCGGAGAAGCGCGTTGGACAAACATCAAAGCAAGTATTGCATTTAGTGCACTTGTCCTGATCAATGATATGAACAAGGTTCTTGCCGCCGCTAATTGCTTCCACGGGGCATTCTCTGAGACAGATCCTACAGGCAGAGCACGTGTTGGGATCAATGTAGTATGAGATGAGAGCTTTGCAGACCCCGGCAGGGCAGCGTTTCTGCTCAATATGCGCTTCATACTCATCCCGGAAGTGCCTGATAGTGCTAAGCACCGGATTGGGCGCTGTTTGCCCCAGAGCACACAACGAGACGTCCTGGACCACCTCAGATATCTCCTCCAGGAGCTCAATGTCACCGGCCTCGCCTTCGCCCTCGCAAATTCCATCTAGTATCCTGACCATTTGCTCAAGACCTACGCGGCAGGGGATGCACTTGCCGCAGGACTCATCGGCAAGAAAGTTGGTGAAATACCTGGCCACATCCGCCATACAGGTATCCTCATCCATTACAATCATGCCGCCTGATCCCATCATGGAACCCGCTTTGGTTAGCTCATCGAAATCCACAGGAAGATCAATAAGGCTTTCCGGGAGACACCCTCCCGAGGGGCCGCCTGTCTGAACCGCTTTGAATTTCCTCCCCTGACGAATCCCACCACCTATGGTGTAGATGATCTCTCTAAGGGTCATCCCCATAGGCACTTCCACCAGCCCGGTATTGTTCACCTTGCCTACAAGAGAGAATATCTTCGTTCCCTTGCTGCCTTCGGTTCCAATGCTTGTAAACCAATCAGAGCCGTTATTGATTATCAGGGGTACGTTGGCCCAGGTCTCCACGTTGTTGAGATTGGTCGGCCTTTCCCATATACCGCTCACGGCGGTACGGATGTACTTTGGCCTCGGCTCGCCTACTATTCCCTCAATAGCAGTCATCAGAGCGCTGGACTCACCGGAAACGAAAGCTCCAGCTCCACGATGTATACCAACATCGAAATCGAAGCCGGAGCCAAGTATGTTCTTCCCCAGTAGGCCATATGTCCGCGCCTGACTCAAAGCCAGGGCAAGATTACTCACCGCAAGGGGATACTCCTGGCGTACGTAGACATACCCTTGATGCGAGCCGATAGCATAGGCACCGATTATGAGCCCCTCCAGTACACTGTGGGGATTGCCTTCGAGCAAGCTCCTGTCCATAAAGGCACCTGGATCACCTTCGTCTGCATTGACCACGACGTATTTCGTGGCTCCCGGGGCATCGCGAGTGGTCTCCCACTTCACTCCGGCGGGGAACCCACCGCCACCCCTCCCCCTCAGATTGGCCCGCTTCACCGTCTGCAGCACTTCCTCGGGGCTCATCTCAAAAAGAACCTTAGCTAGGGCGGAATAACCTCCGAGTGCAACATAATCGTCGATATTCTTTGGATCAATAAGTCGGTTATTGCCGAATACAATCCGTCTCTGGTGTTTATAGAAGGGTATCTCACCCTCATGCGCTATCCTTTCCCCGCTGGCATCTTTGTACAGCAATCGGTCAACTAGCCCCTTATCCAGCGAGCTCTTGGACACGACCTCAGGAACATCCCCTGGCTTCACCCCAAGATAGCAGATCTCCGCGGGGAAGATAACAACGACAGGGCCCCTCTCACAGAAGCCATGGCAGCCAGTCCGCCGGACATCTACCTTACTTTTGAGGCCATTCCCTGAGATCTCGCTGACAATGGCCTGGTAGACCTTATCAGAGCCGAGAGCATGGCAGCCCGTACCCGAGCAAACAGTAATGCAGGGCCTGTTCGGAGCCCTCTTCGACAATATCTGCGATCTCTTTCTCTCCAAGTCGGCAGGCGACTTCAGTCGAGCCATGATCACTTCCTTTCGCTGGCTAGTCGCAGGAGTCTATAATCCTCTCGACTTCTTTCGGGGTCGGATTGCCATGATAATCGCCGTCAACCACAATCACCGGTCCCAAAGCGCAGCAACCAACGCAGTTCACCGTTTCCAGAGTGAATCTCCAGTCGGGGCTGGTTTCCCCAGGGTTGATGTTCAGTGCGCTTGCTACCCTGTCCAGAAGACGAGGGGCACCGCGAACGTGACAAGCGGTACCCGTACATACGGACACCTGATGACGACCTTGAGGAGTCAAGCTGAAGGCTTTATAGAAGGTTGCAATTCTGTAGGCCCGACTTATGGGAACGCCCAGCTTCTTACAAACCGACATCAAGACATCCCTGGGAAGCCAGCGGTTTTCTCGTTGAATCTCCAGAAGTATCTGGATCAAGGCAGCTTTATCACCTTTGTGTTTCTCTATGATTCTATCCGTATCGCCCGCTTCTTGAGCAACCTGTCCAATCGTCTCCACCATTTGAGAGACCTGACTCCGCGGTATACCCAGCCTATCGCTGACGCGAGTCAAGACGCTCTCTGAAAGCCCACTATCATCGCGCTCGCTGCCCACAATTATTTGAGTAGGGGTGGCTCTGCCACCCCTACTCTTTTCCTCAGCGGATGATCTCTCACTAGACCGAGTTTTTGCCTTGCCCCTCGCCATCTCGTTCTCCTTACCTATCTTCTATGAACTAGTTTAATTTATTTCGACTTTCAATTCAAGGCAGCATCACAGCCGAGATACCCGACCTGTTGGATACGGTCAATCCATGTGTTAGAATACTATGATCCCTTATTTGCCAATTTGCTGACCCTGTGGAAGGAGAAAGGCATGTCTCAGGTGTTCTTCTTCAGCTACGCGAAAGCTACCAATCCATTGAAAGGCCTGCAACGGCTCACCGCCAAATCGACATTTGAAGAGATGCTACCGAGAGGTAAGTCCGTCGCAATAAAGCTGCATATGGGAGAGCTGGGGAACATACGATACATAAGGCCAATTTTCGTACGCAAGGTAGTTGACATTGTCAGGAGCAGAGGTGGCAATCCCTTTCTATTCGATACTGTTGTCTCTTACCCAGGAGAAAGAGAAACCAAGGAGAAGTACCTGAATACCGCTATCAAGAATGGTTTTGTTGAGTCTAGTATGGATGCGCCTGTGGTGATAACAGACGATGAGGATGACCTACAGACGATACCACTGGGAAACCGAATTGGCGACTGTCAGATGAGGGAAGCAAAAGTCCCTTCCTTACTGTTACAGTCAGCTTGCTTGATAGTCCTATCGCACGTGAAAGGCCATGACCTTACAGGTTTCGGTGGTGCTGTGAAGAATCTCGGGATGGGCTGCGTATCTACGGAAACCAAGCGAGCACAGCACTCAGTGAACACGCCCCAATTCAATGAAGCGGGCGACTGCGACGGCTGTGGCGAATGCACTGACGCATGCCCTACAGGCGCAATAACACTAATGAACGGAAAGCCGGTGAGAGAAATAGCGGAATGCACATATTGTGGCACCTGCCTTTTTAGGTGCCCCTTGGACTGCTGGGTTTGGCCTTCTGGATCAAAAGAAAAGCTTCAAGTCTACCTGGCTCACGCAGCCAGTGCTGTAGTGTCGGCATACCGAGGAAAGATCGCTTTTGCCAACTTTATCCAGGATATCGTCCCACATTGTGACTGCGTTGTGCCGTCGGGAGAGCCTGTGGTTCAAGATGTCGGCATCGCATTCTCATTCGATCCAGTGGCCATTGACAAGGCATCTCTCGATCTAATTGATAAGGCTCCCATTATCCCTGGTTCCACTTCAGCAAAGCCGCCTGACATCCTGGGTAAGATGCACGATACTAGTAGCTTGGTACAGCTAGAAACAGCAGAGAAACTGAAGATGGGCACGCTGACATACGAGCTTGTTTCAGTCTAGCCAGATAACTTGGTGGTGGCCTTCTCTTATTCCAAAACAGGCTGTCCAAAAAGGTAGCGTTGCCACTCCTGTGGCAACGAATTCTTCGTCGTGACAGGAGTCACGACG
>SOKG01000104.1 GCA_004376205.1 Dehalococcoidia bacterium
AGGGGCAGCTCCAGCAGGCACGCCTTGGCCCCGATGACCCTATGCTCCTTCCCTTCTTCAATGACCGTGCCCGCGCCAGTGGGGGTGTAGAAGCCCTCGATCCCCGCCCCTGCAGCCCTGATCCTCTCCGCCAATGTTCCCTGGGGAACCAGTTCCAGCTCAGCCTCCCCAGCGAGGCACTGTTTCTCGAAGACGGTGGGTCTCGACGGCGATGGAGAGAAGGGGTATGAGGCGATGGCCTTCTTTACCTGCCTGTTCTCCGCCAGGATGCTGGGATCGATATATTTGCGCCCCGGTGTTACCCCGAAGGTGCCGCCGAGGCCGGTGGTGTTGCCAATGATGGTGAGCTCCTTGGCACCCTGGTCGCGAAGGGCGAGGAGGAGGTACTCAGGCATACCACCGGCGCCGCCGAAGCCGTCGATCATGACGGTGGCACCATCAGGGATGTCGGCTACCGCCTCGGCAAAGCTGGGGCAAACCTTCTCTTTGGGCATGTCAGACCTCCCGGGTTAGTGGCGTGGGTAGCGGGGGCAATTCCCCATATCTCGGCAAAGCCAGACACTGAAATCATATCACACATTTGGCATCATGTCTTCTTAGCTCTAGCCAGGGATCGCGCCATCCTGTCCAGCTTGAAGATGGTGGTGAACTCCATATTCTTGCTGATCCAAAGCTTCTTCATGATAATAGAGTCGGTAAGGGCACCCCTATAGGCTAGGCCATCGAGGAGGGTTTTAGCATCTTCGCAGACCATCACAAAGTCAGGTTCCTCTAGCGCTTTCTCCTCGATCCTGAAGTCGCCGTCGTCAATCTCAATGGCGAACTGACCACCCGTGGTCTTAACCTGTATACTCCGCTTCCAGCCAGCGATATCCTTGCGGGCTCGCTCCGTCTCGTTCATTTGCGCTGCGATGGCCTGCATCGCCTCGAGGGCATCTTTGTAGGCAGCTACGTCCCTGTCATCGGCCACGCGAAGCCCGGGTTCTACAGCAGCACCCCAGTCGAGCTCTGACTCTTGAAGCCCCTTCCTGGCAATCTGCTCCTTGGTTAGCTCTGAAGTAGGCATGCAGAAGATATCCGTGATCCCGCCAATGCGATTATCCCTGAAGATAACCTTCACCTCGGTGCCTTTCCTGACCAGCCCCGGTACCAAGATGCCAGTGGTGGTATAGACGTTTATGCTCAGGGCTGTGTCGGCTCCCTTCAAGATCACTCGGCCCCTACCGAAGGGAGCCATGTGTTGGAATATTGAGGTGGCGAAATAGGTGATGGGTGGAGTACTATTCATTACACCCACCTGCTCCACCTCGACCAGCTCCGTGGGCGCAAAATTACAATCGGGGCATCTGGTCATGAACGGGGGCACCCTCACCATGCCGCATTTGATGCACTTACAGCCCAACACCTTCTTCTCATCCCGCAGCGCCAGGAAGAACGGCGACAGCTCGCCCATGCTCCTCCGATAGAAGGTGAACATCGCATCGTTCACCTCGAGGTAATCTTTACCGGCAATGGTTATAGTCCTGCTTTCAGCATCGGGTATATATTCCGAGGGCACTATTTTCTTCTCTCCCATGGCTAGCTTCCCCCTTGTTCTCATTCGTGTTCGAGAATCAGGCAGGCAGTGTATTGGGCAACGGTGCTACCCGTGCCATGGACAAGAGCCGTCCGGAGCTTTCTCTTGATAAGCTCGTTCCTAGCGGACCAGGCAGACATTATATTGCTGGCGCCCACGGCATGCCCGCAGTAGATGAGCCCGCCGCAGGGGTTCACCAGGAGCTCGCCCCCCGGCGTCATGATGCCGTCCTCGACGAGGGCATCAGCCCTTCCCAGCGGCACGAAGCCGAACTCCGCCATACTGATCCCGAGCTGGTGCACGAAGGCGTCGTGAAGCTCCACGACGTCTATTGCTTTGAGAGGGTCTTCTATTCCGGCCATTTCATAGGCGCGGTGAGAACCCAGGTAGTCGGACATGATTCGGGACATTACCTTCTGGTTCTTGCCAGCGAAGGAATGCTCATTGGCTTCCCCAACGCCCGTTATCCAGACCACAGGCTGGCCGGTGTTTCTAGAAATGGCCTTGGCTGTCTCCTCCTCGGCAAGTATCAGGGCAGCGGCGCCCTCACTATAGACACAAATCTCCAGTTCCCTGAACGGGTAGACCACAAGTCTGGAGTTCATTACCTCTTCAGGGGTTACCTGATCAAACTGCCTTTGGGCGTAGGGATTGGTTCTCACCTGCTGGCTGAGCAGTGCTGAAATCTGGGCAGTGACCTCCGGCTTCAGGTCACCCGGATGCTCGTCCATGTAGGCCAGGACCACCTCGGCGTAGCTGTCTGAAGCTGACCAGCCTATCTTCTGCTCGAAGAAGCTATCGCCAGACCAGCCAATCGTCTTGATCACCTCCGGGGTAGCTGACATTGACAGAAAGTCGAAGCAGTCCGTTGCCTTCTCAACCCCCAAGACTAAGACGGTCTTGAACCTCTCCGCTGCCACATAGGCGTGGGCAGCCGACATCGTGTAGGCGCCTGTAGCTCCACCATTGGAGATACGGATGCCAAACTTGTTCTGGAGGCCTATTATGCCTTGCAGAGGGTGCTCAGGAATGCAGGTCCTCTCAAAGATATCGTTGTAAATGCCATAAAACGCTGCATCCACATCCTTTGGTTCCAGCCCGGCATCCTGCATGGCGCTCATGGCAGCCATCTGGGCCAGCTCATAATAGGTTTTTTCTATCCATCGGCCCTTGAAGGGGGTAACCCCTGCACCAACTATACCAACCTTTCTCGGCATAGCTACCCTCCAGGTATTGTTAGCTACCTTCTCAATCTCGCCAGCCTCTTGTCTAGGCATCGGAGCCATATCTGAGATACTGCGCATACCTGACCAGGACAGCATAGGCAGCGGCCGCCTGGTGGGGCGTGGTGTAGCAAACAGTCTGGGTCTCCCGGGTAAGGGCTGCCAGTTTAGCTGCGGCCTCTTCACCGCCCAGGGGCATGTTCATGGCCACCACCACCGGTTTCTGGTAATGGTCCCTTAGCTTTATCACCTCTCTTAAGGACTGGCCAAAATCCTCGACCGCGGCCAGGACAAAGTCGTCCATGCTTTTGATGGAGCTGAGATTGCTGAAGACACTCGCTCCTGTGGCAAGTCCCAGAATAACCACCCCATCTATCTCAGCGCTGCACAACAACACTTCTAGGATGTTGTTGTCATTCGCTCCCAATGCGGCCACCAGATCCACTGGGTTGTGGCGCGTCCACCACGGGGGCAAGTATTTGTCCAGCTCGCTCAGGGTCTTCTCACCCAGTGGGGCTACCTCGAGGCCAGCCCGGGCACAGACATCGGCTGCCAGAACTCCCCATCCTCCTCCTCTGGTGATGATGCCTACCCTGTTTCCCTTGGGCAGGGGCTGGCTGAGGAAGACGCCTCCGGCATCTACCAGCTCGTCCATGCTGTGAACCCTTATGATTGCCGCCTGCTTGCAGGCGGCGCTGAAAATGGAATCGGAACCAGACAGCGCCGCGGTATGCGATCTGGCAGCCCTGGTGCCAGCTGGCGTATCCCCTGCCTTCAGCATGAGGATGGGCTTCTTCTTGGTTACCCTTCTCGCCACTTCTAGGAACCTCCTCCCATCCTGGAGGCCCTCCACATAGCTCAGGATAACCTTGGTCTGCTCATCCTGTTCCAAGTATTCCAGAAAGTCCTCTATATGAAGATCGGCTTCGTTGCCGCTGCTGATGTAACGACTGATGCCCAGGCCCCGGCTCATGGCTTCCCCAGTCACTGAGCCTGCCACATTGCCGCTCTGGGATATGATGGCCAGAGAACCCCGGCGAGGGTAAAGAGGCAGCATGCTGCAGTAGAACCGGCTGTAGGTGCTCATGATGCCATTGCAATTGGGCCCCACCAGCACCATCCCCCCCTGGCGGGCGAGGCGAACCATATCCCTCTCCATCTGTTGTCCGCGGTCCCCCACTTCGGCAAAGCCGGCAGTGATAACCACCCCCGCCTTTATCCCCTTGTCCAGGCAATCCTGGATCACCTGCAGAATGCTCGATAGGGGCACGAGGATGACGGCCAGGTCCGGGGTCTCAGGCAGTTCTGCCACGCTGTGGTAAACCTGTAGCCCCAGGATCTCCTTTTGCCGGGGATTAACCGCATAGATCTTGCCTGGAAACCTGCCATTTATCAGGTTCAAAAGGACGATGAAGCCCCATTTCCCAGGGTCATTGGATGCTCCGACAAGGGCAACGGACCGCGGGCTGAATAGCGGCTCAAGTCTCCCCACGGCTTGTGACAACTCAATTCCTCCTTGCCTCTAATAGCTGTCCATTCTTGGTGTCTTGAACCCAGAGGGAGATTGCTTTGGCTGCCCTTTGACGACTAGGAAGGGCGGAATAACCTGCCTTGCGCTCTGTGAACACATCATAGACCAACGGATATGATTAGGCAAGGGCTGTGAAGGAGTCTGGGGACCACTCGCTGGGTGACTGTAGAATGATGCTAACGAGCCCACCAGAATCCGAAGTTGCACCTTCAGCCAGATTGTGCACCTGGAGCCAACCCTGCGTTGGCTTCTTTATTGATGTCACACGCTGATATGTATCAGCGTAACAAAGTGAGTAGTATGCTTTTTGTCGTGAGGGGCAAGCTACCGGCATTGAGCAAGGCATGCGGAAGGTAACATGGTACGCACTATAGCAGGAAAGGACACTCTGATAAGCCACCTTAACCCTGTCTAGGAGCCAGACTGCCTGTTTGCGCTGGCTCATTTACCAAACTAGCTCTTCTGTCGCTTAAATGCTATTCTTAACAAGGTGAAGACAACAATAAGATAGGCAATCGTTCTAATTGCGATCAAAAAAGCCTCTAGGGTTTCTCTTAGGCCAAGGACGGTTAGGAGATGCGAGATGCCAAAGATTCCAAAGGCTATACCAATATATAGAGGCGACTTATCTCCGGTTCTCCTATAGCCGAGAAAGCCTAACACTAGTATTATCGTGCAGAGCACTAGGTTCAATATATAGATTGGGTCCAAGATAACCGTCATTCCTTATGCCTCCTTCGCCAGTGCATCAAGGTCTGCCACTTCGATTGTAGCTACGATGTCATACGGCCCCGCTACCGAGTCAGCAGATTTCACACCTTCCACCTTCTGGACAGCCTGAATTACCTCGCTCGTCTTGCCGACTTCCGCCTCAATCAGTACATAAGCCTTCATTGCCATGGCTAACACCTCCCCCTATAATTTCCTTCAGCTCCTTTTCAAAGTCGCCTGGCTGCACCAAATGCGCACCGAGACTATAAGGAAGCAAAGCATTTCCAATAAGGAGCAAGCTTTACTTTCAAGGCTTCCAATATCTTTTTTGTTTCCGGCACTGCGTAGTCCCTTCTATGCCCTGGAGGAAAAGGGTAAGGTCCTTCAAGCTCAATCTCTATTCCCGTTAGGCCGCAAATCGAAGCTAACCACCCTCTGGGAAACAAAATCCCTTTAGGGTCATAACCAGACCCTGCAAATGCTATCACTTTACCTTGACATACTCCATCAGCAACCTTTCTCACCTTGTTAGCAATCATGTAAATGCCCTTCAAGGTCAATCCCATGTCAGTTATGCGGTCTATGAAGTGGGTGTCACTCCCGTCTATCATTATTATCACTTGAGGATGAAACTCCTCAGATATGGGCACAAAGATATCATCTAATACACTCTCATAGGCCAGGTCGCTTGTGCCCGACAATAAAGGGATGTTAACAGAATAGCCCTTGCCCTCCCCCTCTCCTATGGGATTCCTGTAGCCCGGTCCGGGATAGAGGGTTCGAGGGTCCTGGTGAATCGATATGAATAACACTCTGGGGTCATGGGCGAAGATACTATAAATTCCATCCCCGGCATGAGCATCTGCATCGAGGATCAAAATCCGCTTTAGCCCGTAGTTTTGCATTAAATTCTCAACACATATTCCGACGTCACTGAATATGCCAAATCCCTTTTCGTAATCTCTACCCGCATGTTGTAC
>SOKG01000223.1 GCA_004376205.1 Dehalococcoidia bacterium
CGATGGGGTTTGCCTCGGGGGTAACTATAGCCCCAGCACAGAACTCAACCGCTCCATCGAGGTCGTTTCCTCCCAGGTCTTTCCCCGATTCCATTTGCCTGATCGCCCTGAGGAGTTGGACTGAGTCAAGCTCGAAGACGCCTTTAGCCTCCTTGTGGTCTCCAACCGGGATTGCGTCACCTGTAAGGCAGAGGACATTCCTTATGCCCCTTGTGTATGCAAGAAGGAGTTCGGCTTGAAGAGCCATTTGGTTGCGATCACGGCAGGTCATCTGTAGTATGGGCTCACCACCTCGCTCTTTGATCTCCAGACAGCCGCCGATAGAAGGGAAACGCATCACCGAGCTCTGGTGATCGGTAACGTTGATCGCGTCCACCTTATCCTTGAGTATGTCGATATGGTGGCGCATATTCTCGATGTTAGTTCCCTTTGGCGGGCCAATCTCGCTGGTTACTATGAACTCGCCGGAGTCGAGGACTTCCCTGAAGCTCTTCGCCATTTTCCTCCTCCTCAGGAGATTGTGGTCACTCGCGGCCTGGGTATCACCTGGGAATTCTTGACGGGTTGGTACTTTCTCATCAGGTCGAGCCTGCCTTGCTCCTTGAGGCGCTGGTAGATGAGCGTCCAGGCACAATCCCGTTCTTTGTCGATTTCGCATTTTCCGTTGTCGGTACCGCCACAGGGACCGTTCAGCAATCCCTTATGGCACGCCGTGATGGGGCAGATGCCCGCAGTATAGCCCAGGACACAGTGACCGCACTGGTCGCAAACCTCGTGGAAATAGCCCGGCCCATCCTCGACACCCATGAAGAGAGTGTCCAGAGCGGGGATAACCGGCTTACTATTATAAGAACCTACTCTCTGCACTCCCAGAGCGCAGGACAGCACCAGGAGGCAGTCCGCACTCCGAATGGCGTCCTCGTTTTCCTTCAAGGATGCTTCGGTCATCTCATCGCAGGCGGTGGGGATGACCGTCCAGCCAGTGACCATCTTGCCCAGGCCTTGCAGACGCTCCTTCATGTCCAGGACCTCATCTCTTCCGCCGGTCTTGGTCATGGTGGCGCAAGTGCCACAGCCGACGAGGTATGCTCTTTCCAGTCCCTCAAGTTGCTGCTCGATCTCTTCGAGAGACTTTTGCCTGGTAATGGATTTCATACTCCACCTCCCGACAAGAAATTCAAACGTCAGAATTCAAAGTGCAAAATGGGTGACCAGGAACGCGTGGAATCCCAGTTTTGAATTTTGATCTGTGATTTTTGCTCATTTATTTTTGCTTTTTGCCTTTTGCTTTATTATGTCTCCAGGTCGCATCTCAGGCATCGCCTAGCTTCTTGCCTTGCCACTTCCTCCGAGAAACCCCGCTCGATCTCTTCGAAAGTGCTTTTCCTTTCCTGAGGAGGAAGCTTTGGCATCTGCAGCCTGGGCTGGGTTTCCCAAGATTCCTCGACCTCTTGACCGCCTGTTTCTCCATTGCCCCGCTGCTTTAGATCGTACATTTCCACGCGTGAGGTATCGTCCCTGAGGTGCTTGTCGATTGCCATAGCTGCCCTCCTACCGGCGGCTATAGCATCTATGACCATCCCAGGGCCGGTGACGAAGTCTCCCCCGGCGAAGACGCCCGGGACATTGGTAGACAACCTATTGCTGTCAACGACCAGGGTCTCCCATCTGGTGCGTTCCAGTGCGCTGTCGCGAGGCAGGAATGAAAGGTCAGGGGCCTGACCTACGGCAGCGATGACGGTATCAGCCTCGACGAAGAACTCGGAGCCAGGGATGGGCACAGGGCGGCGCCGCCCGCTGGCATCAGGCTCGCCCAACTGCATACGGATGCATTGCAGGCCAGTTGCCTTCCAGTTGCTGCTCTCTATCCGCGTGGGACTGACAAGGAAATTGATTTGGATGTCCTCGGCCACTGCCTCATCGTACTCCACCTCGGTCACCGGCATCTCGCCTAGCGACCGCCTGTAGTAGATGTTCACCTCCTCGGCACCGAGGCGAAGGGCAGTGCGAGCAGCATCGAGCGCCACATTTCCGCCACCGATGACCGCCACCCGGCGCCCGACTCTTACCTGTTTGCCCACTTTGACATCGCGCAGGAATCTCAGCCCGTAGTGGAAGTCTTCCACGTCCTCCAGTTCGCCAGGTATGCCTATGCGCTGGCTTCTCTGAGCGCCGGCAGCGACAAAGACCGCTTCAAAGCCGTCTTTCCTCAAGTCTTCTACGGTGAAATTCACATCGATGGGCATGTTGTATCTTATGTCGATACCACGCTTGGCGATATAGTCTATCTCACTTTGAATAACCTCCCTGGGCAAGCGAAACTGCGGTATGGCTACCGAAAGCATGCCTCCCCCCACTGGAAGGGCTTCGAAGACTGTAATCGGATAGCCCATCTGAGCCAGGAAGTAGGCGCAACTCAGCCCGGTGGGCCCGGCTCCGACTACAGCTACTCTTTGGCTCCGGGTTTGAGGGAAGGGTTCGGGTTCGGGCAATTCAGCCACATGGTCAAAATACCAGTCGGCGGCAAAGCGTTTGAGCTCCCTTATGGCTACTGACTCGTCGAGTTCCCCGCGGCGGCAGCGTGTCTCGCAGGGGTGATGGCAGATGCGGCCGCAGATGGCGGGGAATGGGTTTCGCTCCCTGATGGTCTCAATAGACTCCAGGTATTCGCCCGCAGCGATGTGAGCCACGTACTTTGGTATGTTGATCCCCACCGGGCACGTGTGCTGGCAGGGGGATATCATCAGAGCGTCGCAGACCGCAGCCGGGCATTTTTTCTCCTTTATGTGAGCTTCATACTCATCCTGGAAGTATTTGATGGTGGTAAGCACCGGGTTGGGGCAGGTCTGGCCGAGGCCGCAAAGCGAGCACTCCTTGACCGTATCAGCTATGTCGAGCAAGGTGTCGATGTCTTCATCACGCCCTTTGCCCTGGGTGATCCTGGTCAGGATCTCCAGCATCTGCTTGGTTCCCAAACGGCAGGGGACACATTTCCCGCAGGACTCAGTCTGAGTGAAACTGAGGAAATATCTGGCTATTTCTACCATGCAGGTGCTATCATCCAGCACCACCATGCCGCCGGAGCCCATGATCGATCCCAGTTGGGCCAGGGAATCGTACTCCACTGGGACGTCAAGAAACTGGGCTGGAATGCATCCGCCCGAAGGACCGCCTGTCTGCACGGCTTTGAACTGCTTACCGCGGGGGATACCGCCTCCGATATCGAAGATTATAGAGTTCAGGGAGGTTCCCATAGGAACTTCTACCAAGCCACTGTTGGCAACCTTTCCTGTGAGGGCGAACACGGCGGTCCCCTTGCTTTTCTCGGTGCCCAGGCTGGCGAACCATTCGGCTCCTTTGTCGATGATAACCGGTACGGTGGCCAGCGTCTTCACATTGTTAATGATGGTGGGCTTTCCATCTAAGCCCGATTGTGCGGGGAAGGGAGGGCGGGGACGGGGCATTCCGCGCCGGCTTTCGATTGAGGCTATCAAAGCTGTCTCTTCGCCACAGACGAAAGCTCCAGCGCCCTCTTTGACATGCACCGCAAAGTTGAAGCCCGAGCCAAAGATATTCATCCCCAGGAATCCCCTCTCCTGAGCTTGTTCCAGGGCGATGCGAAATCGGCTAACTGCTAATGGATACTCGGCACGGACATAGATATAGCCCTCAGTAGCCCCTATAGCGTATCCGGCGATGGTCAACCCTTCAATAATAGCGTGGGGATCAGCCTCAAGGATGGAGCGGTCCATGAAGGCCCCAGGGTCGCCCTCGTCGGCATTGCAGATGACGTATTTCTGCTCGCCAGGGGTATTTCGGCAGAACTCCCACTTGCGCGCTGCGGGGAAGCCGGCACCGCCTCTGCCTCTGAGGCCGGACTTTGCGATCTCTTCAATGACTTCTTGAGGTGTCATCTTAAGAAGAGCTTTCTCTAGTGCCTGGTACCCACCGCGGGCAATATAGTCGTCAATTTTCTCGGGGTTAATGTGTCCGCAGTTTCGCAGGATGATGCGCTGCTGTCCCGCATAGAACTTTATGTCTGAATAGAGCGGTATCGCTTGCCTGGTCACAGGGTCACGGTAGAAGAGACGCTCCACCGGCTTGCCTTGGCGAAGGTGGGAACTCACAATCTCCGGGGCATCCTCAGCCTCGACGTGGGTATAAAAGATGCCCTCGGGCTCGACCACTACATTAGGGCCCTGCTCGCAAAAGCCGTGACACCCGGTAAAGTCCACCTTGGCGCCTTTCACACCATTCCGCTCCACCTCAGCCTTGAGCGCCTCATAGACAGCACTGGACCCAGCCGAAAAGCAACCTGTTCCCTGACAAACAAAAACGGTGCGATGGTCTTGCATGCTATCCCCCGCCCTTTCTGTCCTCGAAGAGTCGAGCTACCTTCTTGGGATTCATGCTGCCATGGGTGTCCTTGCCAATGACTATATTGGGTGCCAGGGCGCAAACGCCTATGCAGGCAACGGTCTCCAGGGTGTACTCGTAGTCGGGGGTGGTCTCACCTTCTTCCAGGCCAAGATTCCGCTTCACCAGTTTAAGTATGGTCTTTCCACCGCGCACATGGCATGCCGTACCCCGACACACTCTGACGACCTTTTTCCCCCGGGGCGTAGTGTAGAGTTGCTCATAAAAAGTGATTACCCCCTGTACCTGAGAGGGGAATAGTTCGAAGGCTCGTGCTATGGGATTGACAGTCTCGAGGGGGATATATCCCAACTCCTGCTGAATCTCCTGCAGTAGAGGAATCAAGGGCCACTTCCGGTCTTGATAGCGAGCTATGATCTTGTCTATCCGTTTCAGAGCGGGCCTGGCCATTTTTCGACGCTTGTCCACGAGGCTAAATCCTTTCTACCTTTACGGCACATGCTTTGAGTGCGGGGGTTTTTGCCCGTGGATCCAGGGCGGTGCCAAATAGCTGATTGACGGGAGTTGAGGGGAAAGAAATGGGCATGAAAATCATTCCTTCAGGCAGCGTGTCGGTGAATTTAGCTACAGCGGTGACCTCACCTACGGGTGAGATGACCTTGACCTCATCACCCTGGCTGACCCCTAACTCCTTGGCATCAGACCCACCGATTTCCACATAGGCCTCTGGCGAGAATTCGCTCAGCCTTGGGGACCTAGAGCTTCTGGACCCGGCTCCTGAGTGGTAGAGGACGCTCCCCACCAGTAGGGTGAGAGGATACCCATCTCCCGTCATTTCTACCAGCGGCTCATATTGCACTGGAGAGAAGCGGCCGAACCCGCTTGGGAATCGACCTTTGTACAGGCGCCTCTTCCTCAAAGGATCTCTATCCAATTCAGCCCGGTATATATCTTTCGTCTCCGAGTCTCTGTAGCCAGTGTCGTGATACAAAGGGACCAATTCCTGGATCTCGTCCATAACTTGCTGGAGAGAGGAATATGGCATCGGGTAGCCCATGCTGTTCGCCAGTCGAAGAATTATTTCCCAGTCTGGTAGGCTGTCACCGAGGGGTTCGATAACCCTGCGCACCCGCTGAACCCTTCCCTCGAAATTGGTGAAAGTACCTTCCTTTTCAGCGAAGCTTGCAGCGGGCAGAACCACGCTTGCCAGTTTAGCTGTTTCGGTGAGGAACATGTCATGAACTACCAGGAAATCGAGGGACGCCAGAGCTTCCTTGATGAGATTCGGGTTGGGGAAACTCAAGACCGGGTTCTCTCCCACAATGTACATGCCCTTGATCTTTGCCTCTCTTGCGTGATCAATCATTTCGATAGCTGTTAGCCCGGCATTACCAGGCAGGTCAGTATCCCAGCGGTCTGCGAACTTCTTTCTTGCCTGGGCATCCTCCACACTTTGGTATCCAGGGAGCAAATCGGGCAGGGCACCCATGTCACACGCACCTTGCCCGTTGCAATCCCTTTGCATTGCAAAGATACCACCCCTGACCCCGATATTCCCGGTCAGCATCGCCAGATTCGCCAGAGCTATTACGCTATCCGTCCCAGTTACATGCTGGGTGATTCCATCGCCATAGACGATTG
>SOKG01000005.1 GCA_004376205.1 Dehalococcoidia bacterium
CTCTACCCTGACATTATCACGGCTCCAACTACAATGCCAGCGAAGATAAACGCTCCCAAAACAGCAAATCCAATAATGAGACCGAGCCCTGTTGGAAAACCTTCCTGTTCCATAATCCCTCCGGAGCAGATAGCGCACCTAATTTCAAGACTTTACACTACTTGCCTAGACCTGTCAAGTCCGCGTGTTGCGTCAAAATAGACTGTTGCCGAGCTGCTATTGTTGACTGACATCCTACTCAACTGTTAAAATAAGAGCGTAGACCAACTCATCAGCCCGAGTACAGGTGCCCTTGAAATCACTGGCAACCTGAGAGTAAGTGCCGGTGGTTTTTCGTGAGTTAGTTTTCCCTGGGAACATGGCAAGGGCTGCCAAGATGCGGGTGGATGAAATCACCTGAGCAGTAATGACAAGCGGTAAAGGCCAAAGCCAGGACAGGGTTCTTCCGACGGCGCAGAAAGCTGGTTTGTCCCAGCAGGCAAGCTGCGGCGCTTTTCCCCAGTTTATTGACGCAACCATGCAATTCTCCCTCTTGAGACAGAGCCCCGTCTGTGTTACACTTACGTCTTGGTTTGTTAAGAAAATCACAAGCAGGAGGTGCGGTGAAGGAACAGCTGGCTGAGGTTCTAGACTCGTACAAAGGGGAGAGGGGAGCAGTGATCCCCATCCTGCAAAAGGTGCAAGAGAAGTTGGGCTATCTCCCTGAGGAAGCAGTGAAGGAGGTAGCCCGTTTCTTGCGTACCTCGGAGAGCGTGATCTACGGGATAGCTACCTTCTATGCCCAGTTTCGCTTCACGCGCCCCGGCGAGCACCAGCTCAAGGTCTGCCTGGGCACTGCCTGCCACGTGCGCGGTGGGGAGCTCATCATGGACACCGCGCAGCGGGAGCTCGGTGTTGAACCGGGGGGCACCACCTCCGACTATAAGTTCAGCCTGGAGCGGGTGGCCTGCTTTGGCTGCTGTGCCCTGGCCCCAGTGGCGGTCATCGACAAGACTGTCCACAGCAGGATGAGCCCGTCCAAGGTCAAGCAGCTTCTGGACTCCTATCATTAGCGAGAACCCCGCAAAGTGAGAATAAAATGACCTTTGCCGAGATAAGTGAGCGGGCGCGGGCGGAGTGGGAGGCCGCGGAGCGGAGCGGGAAGCCGCGCATCCTGGTTGGCGCTGCCACCTGTGGGCGCTCTGCAGGGGCGCTTGACGTGCTCCAGACGATCAATGCTGAGCTTGCCAAACACAGCCTGGATGCCACCGTCATCCAGGTGGGCTGCCTTGGGCTGTGCTACATCGAGCCCATAGTGGAGATTGCCAAACTCGACCGACCCCGCATCTTCTACAGTGGCGTCGATGCCGACATGGCCGTCAAACTCATCGAGGACTATCTACTGAGCGACAACCCGCGCCCTGACCTTGCCCTGGGCATACTGGGAGATGGCTCACTCGATGGCGTGCCTCAGCTATTTGACCTGCCTGTGCTCCAGCCCCAGGTGCGTATTGCGCTACGTAACTGCGGCTTCGTCGACCCCGAGAACATCAACCACTACATCGTCCGTGGCGGCTACAGCGGGCTGGCGCGGGCGCTCCAGATGACCCCGGAGCAGGTGATCGAGGAGATGAAGAAGTCAGGGTTGCGGGGCAGAGGTGGCGCTGGCTTCCCCACTGGCACGAAGTGGGAATTCTGCCGCCGCGCTGCGGGCACCCCCAAATACCTTATCTGCAATGCCGACGAGGGCGACCCCGGTGCGTTTATGGATCGCTCCGTTCTGGAGGGCGACCCCCATGCGGTGCTCGAGGGAATGCTCATTGGGGCCCATGCTATTGGCGCCTCTGAAGCCTACATCTATTGTCGCGCTGAGTATCCGCTGGCGCTGGAGCGGCTGGACATCGCGCTGCGCCAGATGGAGGAGTATGGCCTTCTGGGCGATAACATACTGGGCTCCGACCTCAGCTTTCACATCAAGGTCAAGGAGGGCGCCGGTGCCTTTGTCTGTGGCGAGGAGACCGCGCTCATGGCCTCCATCGAGGGCCAACGGGGCATGCCCCGTCCCCGCCCTCCCTTCCCCGCCCAGTCAGGGCTATGGGGTAAGCCCACCAACATCAACAACGTGGAGACCTGGGCCAACATCTCCGCTATCTTGCAGCAGGGTGGAGACTGGTACGCCGGCTACGGCACGGAGAAGAGCAAGGGGACGAAGACATTCGCTCTGGCAGGCAAGGTGAATAATACAGGCCTCATCGAAGTGCCCATGGGCATCCCGCTGCGCCAGATCATCTACGACATCGGCGGTGGCATCGTCCAGGATAAGGCATTTAAGGCGGTGCAGACCGGCGGTCCCTCGGGAGGCTGCCTTTCCCCCGACCTTCTCGATATCTCAGTGGACTACGAATCGCTCACCGCAGCCGGCTCCATCATAGGCTCAGGGGGCATGATCGTGCTCGACGAGGATTCCTGTGTGGTGGATGTAGCACGCTACTTCCTTGACTTCACACAGAAGGAGTCCTGCGGCAAGTGTGTACCCTGCCGCGTGGGCACCAAGCAAATGCTTGACATCCTCAGACGCATTACACAGGGAGAGGGAGAGCCCGACGACATCGATTTACTGCTCAGGCTGGGGCAGACGGTGAATCAAGGCTCGCTATGTGCGCTCGGCGGCACGGCGCCCAACCCGGTGCTCACCACCATCCGCTACTTCCGTAACGAGTACGAGGCTCACATCAACGAGAAGCGCTGCCCCGCCCTGGTGTGTAAAGACCTGATCGCGTTCTACATCCTGCCAGATAAATGCAAGGCATGTATGATCTGCCAGCGCAATTGCCCGGTGGATGCCATCAAGGGGGGTAAGAAGCTGATCCACGTCGTCGACCAGAGCGAGTGTGTCAAGTGTGGCACCTGCCTCGAGATGTGCCCCGAACGCTTCAGCGCCGTGGTCAAGGTCTCCGGGGAGACCATCGAGGTCCCCGATGAGCCTATTCCCCTGGGGGAGAAGGAGTAGAATCTCGCTATCGAAGAGGGCCAGGTGATGGATATAGTCAAGCTGACCATAGACGGGAAAGAGGTTGAGGTGGAGAGAGGGGCCACAGTGCTCGATGCCACAACCAAGGCGGGCATTTATATCCCCACTCTGTGTTATCACCCCGATCTTACGCCCTTCGGTGCCTGCCGTATGTGCCTGGTGGAGATCGAGAAAATGAGGGGCTTTCCTCCCTCCTGCACCACCCCGGCCACCGATGGCATGGTGGTGTACACCGACACTGAGCAGATACAGCAGTTGAGGCAAGGCATCATGGAGTTCATTCTCACAGAGCACCCCCATCCCTGCCTCACCTGTCACCGGCGGGAGCGCTGCGAGCCATTCGACGTCTGCCTGCGCCATGCTGCGGTCACCGAGCGCTGCGTGCTCTGCCCCAAGAACGGGCGCTGTGAGCTACAACAGGTGGCCGATTATCTCAAACTCGAAGAGATCACCCTGCCGTATGAGTCCAGGAAACTCCCTATTGAGCGGGACGAGCCCTTCTTCGTCCGAGACTACAATCTGTGCATTCTGTGCGGGCGCTGCATTCGAATCTGCGCAGAGGTGCGCGGGTTGGGGGCGATTGCGTTCATCTTCCGCGGGCATCAGGCCCTGCCCGGCACCGCTTTCGGCCGCTCGCTAAAGGATGCTGACTGCCGCTTCTGTGGCGCCTGCGTCGATGCCTGCCCCACCGGCGCTCTCATGGAGAAGAGTGCTCGCTGGTACACCTGCCCCGATCGCGAGGTGGTCACCACCTGCCCCTACTGCGGCGTGGGCTGCCAGCTAAAGCTGGAGATCAGAGACGAGAGGATTATCAGGGTGGACCCGGTTCGTGACAATTCGACCAACTGGGGACAGGCATGTGTCAAGGGCAAGTTCGGCCTCGATTTTGTCCACAGCCCGGAGAGGCTGACCAGCCCTTTGATCAGGGAGAACGGCGAGTTCCGTGAGGCCTCGTGGGACGAGGCGCTAGATCTAATAGCTAGCAAGCTCTCCCAGTATCAGCAAGGCACCGAGTTCGCCACCATCTCCTCAGCCAAGTGCACCAATGAGGAGAACTATCTCGTTCAGAAGTTCGCCCGCGCCGTGATGGGCACTAACAACGTAGACCACTGTGCCCGCCTCTGCCATTCTCCCACAGTGGCCGGTCTGGCCACAGCCTTCGGGAGCGGGGCAATGACCAACTCCAACAACGAGATCCGTGATGCCGGCTGTATCTTCGCCATTGGCACCAACACCACGGAGAACCATCCCGTGATCGCCCTGGAGATAGTGAGGGCGGTGAACAACGGGGCCAAGCTCTTGGTGGCCAACCCCTGCGAGATCGATCTCTGCCGCAAGGCTGACATCTGGCTGCGCCACCGCCCAGGAACAGATGTCGCCCTACTCATGGGCATGGCTCGAGTGATAGTCGACGAAGACCTCCTGGATAAAGAGTTCATTGAAGAGCGCTGCGAGAACTTCGATGAATTCAAGGATTCACTCAAAGCCTTCGGCCTCGATCGTGTATCGCAGATCACCGGAGTTCCTGCTGCCACGATCGCTGAGGCAGCTCGAGTATATGCTACCCATGGCCCATCGTCCATTCTATACGCTATGGGAATAACACAGCACTCCCACGGCACCGATAACGTGCTGGCCGTAGCCAACCTGGCCATGCTCACCGGCAGCGTCGGCAAGCCTTCCTCGGGGATAAATCCGCTGCGTGGTCAGAACAACGTGCAGGGTGCCTGCGATTTGGGGGCCTTGCCCAATGTATACACTGGCTACCAGCAGGTGGCCAATGCGGAGGTGAGAGCAAAATTCGAGTCCGCGTGGGGCTGCACTCTGCCGGCGGAGCCAGGGATCGTGCTAACCGATATGTTCCACGCTATGGATGAGGGCAGGATCAAGGCATTGTATCTTATGGGCGAAAACCCGGTGCTCAGTGACCCCGATGCCAAGCACGTCGAGGAAGCGCTCAAGAAGCTCGACTTCCTGGTGGTTCAAGACATTTTCCTTACCGAGACAGGACGGCTCGCCGATGTGGTATTGCCCGGGGTCAGCTTCGCCGAGAGGGAAGGCACCTTCACCAATACCGAGCGTCGTGTGCAGCGAGTGCGCAAGGCGATCGATCCCGTGGGCGATTCCAAGCCCGATTGGCAGATCATATGTCAGATGGCTAAACAAATGGGGGCCAAAGGCTTCGCCTTCACCAGTCCATCAGAGATCATGGAGGAGATCGCCGAGCTCACGCCTTCCTATGGCGGCATTACTTATGCGAGATTGGAGAATGGCGGCTTACAATGGCCCTGCCCTGATCGGAAACATCCAGGGACAAAATACCTCCATGCCGAGAAATTCACTAGGGGCAGGGGCAGGTTTGCGCCGTTGGAGTATAAGCCGCCTCGTGAGGAGCCTGATGGTGACTATCCCTTGGTGTTGACCACGGGGCGCAGCCTGTATCAGTTCCACACCGGCACCATGACCCGCAAAGTGGGGGGACTTAACATACTGAGGGGCGAGGAGCTGGTGGAGATGAATCCTCAAGATGCCGGAGCCTTAGGGATCGCCGATGGCGATAAGGTGCAGGTCACCTCCCGCAGGGGAAAGGTAACGGCCAAGGCGAAGGTAACAGAAGGCTCACCAAAGGGTGTGGTCTTCATGAGCATTCATTTCGCAGAGAGCGCCGTCAATTTGCTCACAAACCCCGTCCTGGACCCCGTGGCCAAAATCCCCGAGCTAAAAGTCTGCGCTGTCAGGGTAGAAAGGGTCACCTGAACCCTGAGCAGCTGGAAAAGGGTAGGGTGGGTGAAATGAAATGGAACCCACCTCTCCAAATCGCGATGGAAACTGGTGGGTTACGCTACGCTGCACCCACTCTACCATTGCTGAGCGGTCCCTCCGGGGCGTTTAAGCGGGAGCCCACTTGCCTCGGCTGAAGAGTTTGGGGGGGGAGGAGTTAAGGCTGGTGCTATAGAAATGTCAGCACCAAGTTGTT
>SOKG01000124.1 GCA_004376205.1 Dehalococcoidia bacterium
GTGACATTGAGGGAGCCTAGAGCAGCACCCCCCACCCCCTGGAATACGCGGAGCACCATCAGGGTGTTGAAGTCTCGGGTCAGGGCACAGGCGGTACCGGCCAAGCCAAAGAGGAAGATGGAGGGCACCAGAATGCGCTTCCTGCCGAACCTGTCGGCCAGCACCCCCAGGAAGGGGGCCAGCACCATGCCGGGAAAGGTGAAGGCGGTGATGAGCAGCCCTACCTGCAATTTCGATATCCCCAGGTCACGCACTATTGCGGGAAGGGCTGGAGCGATGCTGGACACCGCCATAACCGCCAACAAGGTGACACCGAAGATGATCTGTAGGTTACGGTCGCGGTAGAGTTTAGCTTCTGACATAGCTTGGTCCTTTTGGCCACATACAACCATTCTAGTGAATCTCAGTTGAATGTCAATGTCACTGTCCAGGTACCACTTACCGCATGGCCAGGCGGTGGAAATGTTATCAAGAGGGTGTAGAACCCTATCCTACCATCCCTGAAGTAGCGAGACCCGCCCCAGGCTGAGCCTCCATCTCACCATGGTGCCGCTCGAGGCCCTTCTCCTCATCGCCGTCAGAGGCAGCAAGGCGCAGCCGGGGACAATGGACTACCCTCGGCAGTGGTATGAGGTGAACGAGTATTTAAACGGGGATACAAAGGACTTCAATGTCCTCTTTCTGCCTGAAGACTACACCCAGTAAACCGCCTCTTTCCTTAAGATTATGTTGAAAGACTTGGGCACACAACTTAGCGCATTGTGCAATTAGTGGGGCCTGCGACCTCGCGTGTTGCAAAGGAGCAATTTTTGGTCTGACAGGCAGCCTGGAGCAAAGGGTAACCACTTTTTGCCCCCAAATTAGCTTGAAAAGGCGAAAAGGCCTGAAGAAAGACGTCTTGAAGCGCTGGTGTCCGCTGAGACGGGAAAAGCAGTGATTCTCTTACCCGTTGACATAGACCTCGCTTGGCGAGCCCTCCTGCCTCTGCCGTGGAGGCTCGCCTTGACAGACAGCCCCAACTGTAGTACCATAAACCCGAGCTATAGAAGATATTTGAATCGAATTAAGTTGCCTGGATCTGCGTTATAGTGTAGACCACAGTAGATGATCTCCACCTCTGTCTTTCTCCTTTATACTCCAGTATTCCCCCCAAGTTGGCCTCAGCTTTCCTCCGCTAAAAGCACCCCCACGAAATTCCCTCCTCGCTAGCCACAGTCCACTACTGGCTTCGGAGCGACCGCTCACGGGGAGACAGCTCGTGAGACCAGTGAGAATGGTGTCTTAGAGGGTTCTGGGACATTGGCGGATTAGGTGCTTGAAGCGAAGGCGGCTTCGTAATCAGATGTTGATTGAAGCCAGGCTTAAGCAGTGCCCTCCATACTCTATCATAGGGAGTAAATGTTCGATTTTATTTAGTAGTGAGGTTTGACCAATGGCAGGCATTGCAGGAATAAGGACAAGCGGGGCTGATTTGGAAGGTATGCTCCAGAGGCTGAAGCATAGGGGGCCTCGTGAAACCTGGCTCAGCCCCGAGCAGTATCTGAGGTTGGGGTGCTGCTTGCTGCCCTCCGAGATGATGCCCAAGCCCAGGGCCTATGCCTGCCAAGGGGCCAGGGTCGCTGTTCTTGATGGCCATGTTTACCACGCCGAAAGCGGCCAATCGGCCGATGCCGAGTTGATGCTCTCCCTGTATGAGAGAAATGGCCCTCGATTTGTCGAGGCCCTGGATGGCGATTTCGCCTGCGCCATCGCCGATGGCGATGAGCTGATCCTGACCCGGGATGCGGTGGGCCTTAGGCCCCTATATTACAGCCACCAGGACGGCGGATTCCTCTTCGCCTCCGAGGCCAAGGCCCTTTGCCCTGTGGCCGACGATATCAAGGAATTCCCACCCCGGCATGTATACACCTCAGCCGATGGCTTGCGGAGCTATACCCCCCGCCCTGAGGAGACCCCCGATTTCGATACCCCGGAGCAGGCAACCCAGATTCTGGCTGAGCTGCTGGAGCGGGCAGTTGAGAGGCGGATGGCCGACGGCGTGCCTGAGGGGGTGCTGCTCAGCGGGGGGCTGGACAGCAGCATCATCGCCTGCCTGGCCAAGGAGTATCGCCCCGATCTCAAGACCTTCACCGTGAGCCTGGGCGACGGGGAGGACCGGGAGCACGCCCAGGAGGTAGCACGCTATCTGGGAACCGAGCATCACGAATACACATATACCGAAAGGGAGATAATTGAGGTGCTACCCCAGGTCATCTATTACCTTGAGTCCTTTGAGGAGGACTGTGTTAGTGGGGCGGTGGCCAACTACTTCGCTTCGCGGCTGGCCGCGGGGCACATCGGCTGTGTGCTCACCGGGGAGGGTTCCGACGAATTCCTCGGTGGCTACCATGAACTGAAGACGGCCAAGGACGAGGCAGAACTTCAGCGGATGATGGACCGGCTCATCGCTGTGGCCTATAACACCGGGCTTCAGAGGCTGGACCGGATGATGGCCGCCCATTCCCTGGAGTTTCGCACCCCCTTCCTCGATCGGGCGGTGACCGATTTCTGCCTCAAGATACCGGCCAAGTGGAAGGTCTATGGCCCGGAGCAGGTGGAGAAGTGGATTCTGCGCCGGGCGTTTTCTGGACGCCTTCCCGAGCACATCGTGTGGCGAATCAAACGCCCCTTCGCCGCGGGGGCGGGGTCGTCCGCCATCATGGGCCCTCTGGCTGAAAAGCTGGTCTCAGGCTCGGATTTCATGGGGCATCGGCAGACGGAGGAGGGGCTGAGGCTTAATTCAGCGGAGGAGTTGTATTATTATCGAATCTTCAAGGGCAGCTTTCCCCAGCCGACCCTGTCCCGCCTGGTGGCGAGGTGGGATCCGGCAAAAGGGGAGTTTCGCTCTTAACGGGGAGTTCCATGGTCGAAGCGATCAAAGGTTTCGAGATAGAGATAGACAAGAATGAGGTGTGCCGTTGTCTGGGTTACAGGAGGGATCAGGGCCCCAATTCATCCATCTCCTCGCTGATACATAAGGAGATAGAGGTGGCCTACGGTCTCATCCAGACATCGTGCTTCTACCAGCTCATGGATGTAAGGCAGGTCCGCCGACCCCGGGTTATCCTAGAGAATGGTCTGGTGATAACCAGCGACGTCTTGAGCCGGGTGCTCTCCTGCTGTCGGCAGGCAGCTATCTTCCTGGCCAACATAGGCCAGGGCCTGGAGGAGAGAGTGGCCCAATTGATGAACGAGGGGCAGATGCTGAAGGCCACCATACTCGATGCCATAGGCTCGGAGGCGGCGGAGAAGACGGCTTGCTATCTTCAGGATAAAGTTCGAGAGCTTGCCAACTCGAATGGCGCTGAGATAACGCTGCGCTATAGCCCTGGCTATTGCGATTGGGATATCACCCAGCAGAGGGTTCTTTTTGAGGCTATGAATTCGGCTCCCCTGGGGATGAGTCTCACCGAGGAATGCCTTATGGTACCCCGTAAATCGGTCTCCGGCATCATCGGCCTGGGCCGGTTCGAGAAGCGTCGGCTCACGCATTCGCCCTGCCGCTTCTGCACCAAGACGGACTGTCAAAGCCGAAGGTGATATGGTCAGGAAGGGATTGGAAGGTGGCAGCTACAAGCCGCTGTCCGAGGATGATATAGCCCAGATCCATGACACCTCGATGAGGGTGTTTGAGGAGGTGGGCTTTCAGGTCAATTCGCAGAAGGCGCTTGCCTTCTTCCGGGATGCCGGGGCCGAAGTCGATGGCCACATAGTGAGACTGCCCCGAGAGACGGTCATGGAGCTTGTAGCCCGGGCACCTTCGGAGGTTACCCTCTACGGTCGCCAGCCGGAGCACCACTTAACCCTGGGTGGGGCACGGGTATACGCCGGCACCGGGGGCACCGCCCTTCATGTCATCGACATGGCATCGGGTGAGAGGCGTCGAGCCACCCTCCACGACCTGAAGCAGATCGCCAAGCTGGGCGATGGCCTGGAAAACATCCACTTCTTCCTGCTGCCCACCTATCCCAACGATGTACCGGTGGAGAATGTGGATGTCAACCGCTTCTTTGCCGGCCTAGACAATACCTCCAAGCACGTCATGGGAGGGGTCTACACTCTGGAGGGCATAAAGAGGGTGATCCGAATGGCGGAGATCATCGCTGGCTCGGCTGAGAGGCTGCGCCAGGAGCCCTTCATCTCCATGATAATATGCGCCATCAGCCCGCTGAAGATGGATAGGGCCTATGGGGACATGATTGTGGCCATTGCCGAGGCAGGGATACCCATAGTGGTTCCCGCCGAGCCCCTGTGTGGCGCTACCTCCCCGGTGACCCTGGCTGGCAACCTGGTGATTCAGAACGTGGATTCCCTCATCGGGGTCTGCCTCACTCAGATGGTGAATCGCGGCACCCCGGTGATCTACGGCTCAGTGGCCTCCAGCACCGATCTCCGCGATCTAAAATACATCACCGGTGCCATCGAGATGGGGCTCTTGAATGCCGCTGGCGCCCAGATGGCGCAGTTCTATCGCCTCCCTTTCTACGCCACCGCTGGCATGTCTGATGCCAAGACCATCGATGCCCAGTGCGGCTATGAGTCGGCGCTTTCAAGCCTGCTCTGTGCCCTGGCTGGCGCCAACTTCATCCACGATGCCGCTGGCCTCCTCGACTTCGCCCTTAGTGTGAGCTATGAGAAATATGTGGTGGATAACGAGATCATCGGCATGGTGATGCGGGCGGTGGAGGGGATAAGGGTGGACGAGGATACCCTGGCCTTTGACCTCATCAAGGAGGTAGGCCCGGCGGGGCACTTCGTCGCTGCCAGGCATACCAGGAAATACATGCGCACCGAGCATCACCAGCCCACCTTGAGCGAGAGGGATAACCTGGAGGAATGGCAGGCCAAAGGCAAAAGGGACACATGTGCCAGGGCGAGGGATCGGGTTGAGGAGATACTCTCCGCCCCCGGTTACCGGCTCCCGGATGGGGTAAGGCAAAGAATACTGGAGGAGATACCGGGGATCATAGATTGAGGCATTATGCTCATCATCGGTGAAAAGATAAACGCCACCAGCAAGCAGGTGGCCGAGGCTATAGGCCACAGGGATGGCCTCTTCCTCCAAGAGCTGGCCCGCCAGCAGGTGGACGCTGGGGCTCATTATCTGGATGTGAATGCTGGGAGGGGGCAAGGCTCTGAGCAGGAGGCGGAGGACCTCAAGTGGGCCATCGACACGGTTCAGGCGGCGACTGGTGTGCCTCTATCGATAGATAGCTCCGACTCCCAGGCGATAAAGGCAGCACTGGCACATTGCCGTGGCAACGCGGCCATTATCAACTCGGTAAACGCCGAGGAGGGAAAACTATCAGCCCTCTTGCCCCTGGCCCTGGAGCACCAGGCCGGTATCATCGCCTTAGCTATGGACGATAGTGGGGTCCCCAAAGATGTGGAGGGGCGGCTCAGGGCCTGCAATCGCATCCTAGAGCGGGCCGTGGCCCATGGGATCCCCCTGGAGAGGATATTTCTCGACCCCCTGGCCCTTCCCCTTTCCGTGGATACCGACCAGGGAATGGTTACCCTGAGGACGCTGGAGCAGATCAAGGCCCGCTGGCCCCAGGCCAAGACCACCCTCGGCTTGAGCAATGCTTCCTACGGCTTGCCGCTGAGGGGCGTGATAAATCGGGCGCTGCTGCTCATGGCCATTTACCTAGGCTTGGACTCGGTTATCCTGGATCCCCTGGATGCAAGGCTGATGGCCCATATCAAGGCGGCACAGGTGGTTCTGGGCAGGGACCCCTTCTGCAAGGGCTACCTCAACGACTACCGGAAAGGCAGGATAAGGGAGTAGGCCATGCCCAGAGAGGGCGTTTTGGTCCACAGCATATACGAGAGGCTCAACCGGGACCAGATGGAGCGCATCCAAGGTGCCTCCATGGAGATCCTGCGCCATCCCGGCATCATATGCTATAACCGGGAG
>SOKG01000123.1 GCA_004376205.1 Dehalococcoidia bacterium
GTTCTGAGCCACATCCCCTGGGATCTCGAAGGTTCTATTCTCATCGCTGAATTCTTCCTCATAGGCTTCTATCAGCCTTATCAAGTCAAGAGAGTCAGCACCGAGGTCTTCGAGGAAAGAGGCTTCGGGGACTACTTCATCTTCACTAACAGCCAGAAGCTCTACGACGATTCGTTTCACCCTTTCAAAAACCGTTGCCATCTTCGGATGTCCTTTCAAACTCTCGCGCCTTCAATCGTCTTCGAGCGTACTCGTGTCCCCTTCCGGCAGCCCCAGTTCTCGGGCCTTGAGCAGTCGCCGCATGATCTTGCCACTACGCGTCTTGGGCAGGGAGGCTTTAAACTCAATCTCCCTGGGCGCCACAGCTGCTGCCAGCTTCTTGCGAGTAAAGCGTAAGATATCCTGCCGCAGCTCATCTGTGGGTTCATGGCCGTCTTTGAGTGCGACGAAGGCCTTGACCACCTCCATCGCGACAGGGTCTGGCTTGCCAATGACCCCAGCTTCGACAACAGCGGGATGCTCTAACAGCACGCTCTCCACCTCGAAGGGCCCAATCAGGTGCCCAGCGCTATTAATAACATCGTCCGTCCGTCCCACGAACCAGAAATAGCCGTCCTCGTCCATACTGGCCCGATCACCGGTGATGTACCAACCCTTGCGGAAACAGGAATTGTACGTTTCGGAGTTGCGCCAGTACGTCCGGAACATGGAGGGCCAGCCGGGGCGAATCGATAGATTTCCGTCCTGCCCCGGGCCGAGTGGTTCGTAGTTGTCGTCCAGAATCACCGCTTCGATGCCAGGGACTGGCTTGCCCATGGAGCCGGGCCGCACGTCCATAGCGGGGTAGTTGGCGATGAGTATGGCGCCCGTCTCCGTTTGCCACCAGTTGTCGTGGATAGCTTGGTCGAATAGGGGCAGACCCCACATGATGGCCTCAGGGTTCAATGGCTCGCCGACGCTGTTGATATGGCGCAGACTCGAGAGGTCATAGCGTTTGGGAATCTCATCCCCCGCCTTCATCAACATACGAATTGCGGTAGGGGCGGTGTACCATACTGTGACCTTGTATTTCTGAATCAATTCATACCACACGTTGGCATTGAAGCCTCCTTCCTGAATGAGCTGGGTAACGCCGTTGCTCCAGGGGGCCAGCATACCATAAGAGGTACCGGTAACCCAACCGGGATCGGCGGTGCACCAGTAGATGTCGTTGTCATGGAAGTCGAGTACCCATTTTCCAGTCGCGTATTGCTGAACAACAGCAAAGTGGCAGTGGACGGCGCCCTTGGGCTTGCCGGTGGTCCCGGAAGTGTAGTGCATGATAGAATAGTCGTTCATACTTGTCTTGGCAATCTCAAACTCTGATGAGGCTCGTGACATGAGGGTCTCATACTCCAGATCCCCGTCGGCAAGGGGATTAGTATCTCGCTGGTTCTTATTGACAATGATAATCCGCTCAAGCTGCGGCAGGTTGGGGATGATAGCAGCGATACGGCGGCGCAGTGCGGGCTGTGTCACGAGTACCTTGGCTCCGCTGTCCAGAAGACGGTCCTTAACAGGTTCGGGGCCAAAAGCAGAAAAGAGAGGGCCGGCAATGGCGCCAATCTTCAGCGTCCCAAAGAGTGCAATGTACAGCTCTGGGACACGCCC
>SOKG01000259.1 GCA_004376205.1 Dehalococcoidia bacterium
GTCCTGATGTTGGCCAGGTCTCCGGCAACCTCCATGCGAAAACCAAGCTGAGGCTGCTGTGTCTCTGGTAGCTGTTCCTCTCCCTCCCTCGCCTCCTGTCTCAGGGAATCGGTACGCAGCACAGGTATACCAGGTATGAAGAAGTGGGGGTCTTGCTGGAGCGCCTGGCTGAATAGAGGCAGGATTTGAGCAGCATAGTTTACTTGAGCCATCAGGCAGGCGAATGGGTTGATGTCAAAGCCCACGACCCGGAGACCACCAACTAGGCTTTTGAGTATGGTAGCAGGCTCCTGCCCCTGGCTGGCATCAAGATATCTGGCTAGGGCATGCACGAGAAAGGTGCCTGAGCCACAGGCGGGGTCGAGGAGACGTGATACGATGACCGGAGGTCCGGCATACCCCACCGCATCAAGAATAAAGTCAACTACCTCTGGAGGGGTATAGAATTCCCCCAAAGCCAAGCGGGTTTCCGGGTCAAAGTAGGACTGGTACAAGTTACCCAAGATGTCCCCCCGAAGTGGAGAGAAATCGAACCCGAAGACAGCAAGAGCGGCTTCTGCCAAGGCATAGCCGAGGCCCGCGTCCTCGGAGATGATTTCATCGTCTTGCCACCAATCGAAGATGTCGCTGGCAAACAGAGGTGTAAAAGCCTGTCTTGCAGCCTCCCGGAACACAGAAGCTACGGCATCGACGTGTGCCGACGATTGTAGCGTCCCCCTCTCATGCTGCGCCTCGAGGGCTCCGGCGAAAGACCTAAGAATGTCGATGTATGGGAAGCGATTATCTTGCATTGCCTTCGCCAACATCACCCTGGAGAGGATTGCGTAAGCGGTTTCAAGGGAAAACATGAACTGGTACAAGGCTTCTCTCCCTGAACCAGTGACAAATGGTCGCCAGTAAGAAGGGGTTTCTTCAAAATCTAGCTGTCTGGAATAAATACGTCGCCAGAATTCGTAGGCACCCCTGGTGAAGTCAGAGTGTTGGCGGAAACCAGGTAGGGCCTCTGACAGTTTTGACACGAGATGACCGAAGGGTGTAGTTTCTGTCAGGGCGAATCGGGTCAGAAACTGGCGCCCGCCAGCCTCCATAGGGCCACTAACGGACAAAGGGTTGCTCCTCAACTCATCTAAACACTGATTCACTGCGTCTAGTCGGCTGAGGTCGACATGCCGGAGTCGAAGAGACTCGTAGAGTCGTCTGGCTTGCGAAGGAGTGAGGTCTGCTAGTGTCATCTGTTCAATAGCAGGTTGCAGCAATAGCCCGTTTTGGCAGCGGAATAGCCAAAGGTCGGTGCCGTTAGTGAGAATCCCTACCTCGGGAAAAACCTCAGCCGTGTAGCTGGAGAGTTGATCTATGAAACCAGCAAGGGATATACCCGGAGTTTTGAACTCCAAGACAGCCACAGGGCGGGCAGCGAAAGCCCGTAAAGTAACGTCTACACGCCCTCTCAGAGTACGCTGCTCAAGCCTGATATCTTCTCCCACTCGCCCATAGCCTAAAACTGAGAAGAACCCTTCTTGGAAGAAGAGCGTCACCAGTTCCCGTTCATCCAGGCCACCGGTAGAAGCGACCTCGGACAAGGAATGGGCTATACGTTTTAGCTCATCAACTTCGCTCATAACTTATCCCAGTCCTGTAAAACGGGTAGAGACTTGTTTATGACAGCCTCGAAGTTTGCTTGGCTGCGTACATATTGTCGCAAATACCATCTCTTAGGCGTTATTATAGCACGATAACATAGGGGAGAGTTAGCCGCAGTGGTAACAGTCCATTAGCTTGTGCAATCGCGGTCATAGTCAGGCATTTACGGACAAGATCAAACGAGACAAGAATATATCTGGCAAAGGCACCAGAGCACGAGAGGGCTTGTTACTCCTCTGGCTTGGTGAGAATGTGGAAATCATGCTCGGTGACCCTGCGGGTTGCCTGAACAAACCAAGCCCAGTGCTTATCGGGGGCACGATCTTTGAACGCGTCTAATTTACTCCTTAGTTGAGCGTCTATAACCACGGGATCTTCCGTATAAATCTTGACATCACTCAAACGAAAAACCCAAGGGTAATCTTCCGGCTGACTAATGCTCGGGTGCAGTGTCCTCTCAGGAATCGAGGCCACCTTAGCGTGTGCGACAACACCTACAGTAGTCGCGTAGAAGCAAATCCAATCACCCGGTTTAAGATCCTTTCGACAGGGTGTTCTTTCCCCAAAAGCGTAAATACTATCCTTACCGACAAGAGTTTTTATAATCTCTTCTGCTGCCATGTCTTCATCGGATTTTGTCGGGGTAATTATGTAATTTGCCACCCCTGTTTCTATTGGCTCTTGAGGCAGGATTCGTTCTACTTCTATACTCTGGGGACGCTGAGCTACTAGACGTGTCATTATACTAACCACTGGATCAACTAGTGGAGTGGATGGTCGCAAGACAGCAAGGATGTCTTCGTGACTTACATCATAAACACTCATCATCTCAGCCAACGAAACCAAGGATTCAATCGAAATGATACGAAGTCGACCCGTATTTTTCTCAGCTATTATGGCGTTTTCAAGCTGACGGGTTTCAGGATCGGGGCGACCAATGACATATAGTCCTAGTGCGCTCCCCCAATCAGGAATACGCTTATCAGAGATTAGAGCATCAACGTATCCAACGAGAGTGGCTGTCTTGACTGCATAGGCCTCTGTTGTTTTAACTTCCGCGATAATGTGGCATCCTGACTTAGATTCCCAATGGCCATCAAAACCAATTTGGCCCTGGACACCATGGTAACGCCCAAACTCCACTTCAAAACCGAGTAATTCCCCAATGTGATTGACCAAATCTTGGAGTGCTCGGCTATACTGGTCTCCCGAACCTCTTAGACATTGCTGAACATAATCACGTACTTGACCAAGCTCAGTCAGCTTACTTTTAAGAAGAATGCGAAAACGTTCACGCGGAGTATCGCCACCTGGAGAATCATCAAGCTTGCCTATGAAATCCAAGATTTCGTTTAACGTCATATCCATCTTTGCCACCCCCTTGCTTCGCCAAGTATGATTATATCAATTTAGCACTAAAAGAAGATGCCTAGCAAGGCAATGGTACATTGGCTTTAATCTGAAGGAACAAATCGTCATAATGTTACATTTTGTGGAGCAATAGGGTGTGGCCAGCGAGATGACGGGGCTCAACGCCAACCGATTTGTATTTGATAAGTGTCTTTGACATCAAAAGGATGGCAGTGATAGTATCAGGGTAATTGCAGCTATTTTGTGCATTGGAAGGTGCCCAGATTGACCAATGGAGAAAGTGTAGAGTCATTGCCAAACCCTCCTTGGGAATGGCAACAAGCAGACCTGCAAGCACTCATCGATAATGAGATAGCTGAGGATTTGCACATAGAGTACAAGGAGTCTCGTCTCCTGGCTAGGGAACCACAATCTGCAAAAGATGCTTGTGTTGGAACACTCACCAAAACAGTGTCAGCCTTTAACAACTCCGATAGTGGGGTACTAGTCATCGGCATGCAGGAGAGACGGAAAGACAACAAGAATTGCCCTGAAAGTTTTGACGAGGGAGTTTACGAATCAGACTTCAGCAAAACATGGCTCGTGCAGATTATCAACAGTAATATTAGTCCGTCAATTCCAGATCTCAGGGTCAACTTGGTCAAGCTGGCTGGTAAACAGGAAGGTAAAGTAGCCTGTGTCATCTACGTGCCGAAGGGTACAAGAGCAGTTCAAGCTAAGGATTTACTATATTACCAACGTGTTGAAGATCAATCGCTTCCCATGAGGGACTTTCAGATCAGAGATGTAAATAATCGCAGCTTAGGCCCTGATCTCAGGATGTTTTTTATTATACCCTCTGGACAGAGTAACCAACTAACCGTGAGCAATGAGAGAGATAAGACAAACCCATTTCGTATCGCCGTAGTCGCGAGCAATCTCTCAGATACATTAGCCGAGCTTGCGCTGTTTAGAATCATCCTTCCGGACCGCCTCGATCCATCAAAGCCAGAGGGGTTCGACGAGATTGATATCAATCCCAGAATTCATCTTCAGTACAAAGGAAGAGAAATAGATGCCTATTCCAAGATATATTCACGGTACTATCGAGCTCCAGAATCACCTCCAATTTTCAAGGAGTTGCAGCCTACCGTAGTCGGGCTTTTGGACATAACTTTTCGCGCTCAGTATCAGACCATTCCCCACTTTGAGCCTCTATTATGGGTAGCTGAAAGCCCAAAGATGGAGCCTAGATGCGGCGGCAACATTTTGATCACAGACGGTAAACATGTTGAACTTACCGTCGATCAGGAAGCCCGAATTACCTTAGATGGCATGGAGCCTTTAGACTACTGGCGACAGCCAGCAAATATCAAAATCCCTGACAAACCAGAACCCAGAATTCGGTGGATTTGATAGTCAGCAGCAAGAAGGTGCTGCAGAACTTCTGAGCAGGAACGGGATAGAGCTGAGACAACAGTATCTTAATCACTGGTCCGGCGGACCACAAACTTTGCACGGAACATAACCCATATCTAGCGCTTCTTTTGCTGACGAGAACCATATTAGATTCTCTGGCTTAATCTGCTGAGCCCAGTAACAGTCAGGATAGTGATACTTGTCACTTTGAATGCTGCCAACATATGTGCCTTGGGTAATTGGCTGAGCAGGCCGGGTTGTTGCCCACAGTCCTCTTCCTGCTTCTCTGGCCTCCCTCTGTAGTTGCAGAAAAAGGTCTTGATATTTCACATCGGGTGGGTAAGTCGCTACCTGAGCATAACCAAGCCTTACCAGTTCAGCATTCACCAGCAGATCACCCACCCAGACATAGCAGAGAAGCCTGCCATATTTGTCAGTGTCGGATATATCCTTCTCTAGGTGAACCTCTTTTCCTTCCACTAACTCCTTGTTTTTAGCAGAAGCTTCCTTGCCATACAGCTCTTCACCCCTAGTGGGATGAACGGTTTCAGGCGTATCTATACCTATATAGCGAACTCTGTATAGATTCCCAGCAATGTCCACTTCGATAGTATCGCCATCTATGACGCGGACTACGCTTGCCTCGGTGGCTAGTGCAGGCGGCGCTGGTTCTGCACTTGGCGATTGTGGCGAAGACGAAGGTGGCACAGCACCCGGCAAAGCATGACAGCCAGTTGAGATCAAAACAAGGCAAGTGAAGACAATTAATATAGCTAGTCTTTTCATCATCTTCTAGTTTTCTTAAACCTTGGCATATTCTGTGCGTTTTTAGCCATTTGCCAACTCATCTTATTATAATACTATGAGAACAGACGTGATAGAATGGGCTAAGGTGCTGGTTAATGACTAAATATCGTGTTTGGATATTATTTCTGGCAAAGTCATCTTCGTCTCTTCTTGCACTCCTTGGGGTTACGGTTGTAATCCACGAGTTTGCTCACTTTATCACGGCCGTCATAATGCAGGTACCCATAGCATCATTTGCGTGGTTTGACCCACGATACTTTGCCCCAGCGTTTTTTTCAGGTTCTGAAGAATACACGTTAGGGGCGAAGGTAGTAAGTTACTCAGGCGGGCTAGTTACTGGTTTAGTATTGCTCTTAATCTTAGTTTTCAAGAGAAAGTGGTTTAGAGTGTCCCTATACCGGTGGTTTCTCGGATTCTATATAGCTACATTCGGTTGTTGGCAAGTCTGCCAGGGCATCCTTGAGGGAGCATTTCACGATATGTATATAGCCGATGCGACCAATATTTTCAGCTTGAGTTACTTCATAGGCTATGCCTTTGCGTTCCTTGGTATGATTTCATACTGGCTACTTATGCCCGGTGTAAAAGGTCTAATAGCCAAAGAGGGTAACAATTAAGGAAAGTTTCCAAGGTCTGTAGTGATGGATTTGTATACCTGCCGAATAATCAGGCTCAACAACATTTTCTACATTCCCTCGAAGTTATCTTCTTGT
>SOKG01000143.1 GCA_004376205.1 Dehalococcoidia bacterium
CTGGTGACGACCCCATAGCTCTGGAAGCGATGTCGCTGGGGCCTCTATTCTTTATGCGAAAGCCCCTTAAGATGGCCGATGTCATTGAGGTTCTGGATGCAACGATGAGGGGCAGGCGCTAGCCTCACTGCCTGGCCCCTTTTTTGTCCCTAGCTGCACATTTTGGCTGTGGTCTTGTCAAAATGAATTAGTCCTACGCCTAGCGCTATGGGGCTCTACGCCTTGCGACCGTAATTCCCCTAAAACCATGGAGGAAGAATTAAGTTATGTGAAGATAATGGGAATTGACATATTAAGGCATTCAACGCAATATACAGGCTACGCGAAACAGAGAAAGGGAGTAGAGCTTCTCTAACATTTCTGAAGCATTCTTTAACAGGGGCGATGAAGGAGGGTCGGTATTTGGTGGTCCGGGCTCCGCAGAGCAAGTAGCGAAATCCACCTTCGCAGCGGTTTTTTTGGAGGTGTGAACCAAGAAACATAGCAGTCATTCGAATAGAGCGGCCCCGCGTGGCTGCCACCACCGGGGCCGTCGTATCAGGTGCACGGGACACCCGATATACATTTAGCCTAACATAAAGTCAACCGTAAGTCAACCTGGTTGGCTTTTACCGCAAGCCGGTCGTGCTGCCTGATACCGGGCACGGCCGGTTTCTTTTTGGGATGTCTATAGGGGAGCACAATTGAATGTGGAGCGCCGATCGGGGGCGCTTTAAGAAATAGCGAAACTATGACGAGGCAAGAATGGGACATTCCGCAAAGGTAGGGATCGTATTCTTAGCGCTGTGCGTGGTGACGGCCGGGTTCGGTGTTGGCTTTGCGCATTGGTTACAGAGCCTGTACATCGATGCCACTCCGAACCCAGACGAAGCCAGCGCTGTCTTCGCTGCAGCAATTTGCATCGAAGACCCAGAGGTAGAGGGCAAGGATGCCGCCATCTGCTCGGTAGCGGGTGATGAGACTGAGCAGCTTACTATTACCCTCACTAATACCTACCCCGGCTATGAGTGTGACCTCCACTACACCATAGTCAATACTGGGATTATGCCGGTTCACATTGATGACATCCTGGTCAACAATCCTAACCCTGAAGTTGCCGTTGAGCTTAGCGGCATAGCCCAATGCGACGAGGTTAACCCCATTAGCTGGCTGGGGGTAGTGCCGACCCCGGTTGACCTGCATGTCCGTGTGCTACAGGATGCTGTGGAGGGTAGCACATATACCTTAACCGTGACTATCGAAGCCGACTTGAACAGTTTACCGAATCAAACGCCTTGAACATAAGATTCGGGGCCCCGCAAAATCGAAGATTTAGTGGGGTATGAAAGGGGTGATGTTTATAGAGGAGGCAATTGAAGGGCGAAAGAGCCGCTATGCCCCAGGTCGAGGGGCGATAAGGCGATCTGAACTAGAAAGGAGGTGATAGTGAGATGAAGAACGTTATACTGAGCCTGGTGGTGGTTGCGGTGATGGTGGCTGGCGGACTGGGTACTGCCTTTGCTGGCTTCAGCGACAGCGAGGTCAGCCAGGACAACTACATTACAACGGGCAGCCTGGACCTCAAGGTCAACGGCCAGGATGACCTGCCCTGGGGCACGGGTGTACCGCCAAAGGTCACGATTGAGCACTTGACGCCGTGCAAGGTTGAGCACGTCCAGGTCGACGTGAGGAACGATGGCCAGTGCGACATCATACCCATCCTCTACATCCACTTCAAGAATTTTGTGTGCGAGAATATCCCACCGGAGCACGACGGGTATCTGGCCCCTGATGGAAGTGGAATGAAGCCTGAGCCGGAGCTGGTGGCGGAGTACGGCGGCCTGGTGGACCAGAGGTGGGTCCCCGGCATCGGCCAAACTGGTGACGATTGCAGCATGGCCTCGCACATTGCCTGCGCCGTATCCTTCGGGCCGGCAGGTGGGCCTATGGTGGAAATCGTTCCTCCCACCAAACTGTGGCTGCTCGACTCCATGCAGATTGAGCTGGGAGAGCTGCCGCCTTGCGGTGAGCCCTATGTCATCACCCTGGCTCTCCACCTGCAGCAGATAGGTCCAGACGACACGCCTTACCCGACGAAAGAGGACCCAACTGTGTTGGCGCCACTCGACCCGAAGTTCCAGTACTGGCAGACCAATGCCCTGATGAAGGACAAGGTGAGCTTCGACATCGAGTTCGACCTGATTCAGATGGATCCTTTGCCCTGATGAAGGACATGGTGACCTTCGACATCGAGTTCGACCTGATTCAGGTGGATCCTTAGTGGTGGCCTGGTGGGCTGGGGGGTGCCCCTCGGGGCACCCCCCAGCAAAGGGTTTTTGAACTGCCTGGTCGGCTGATAATGGCGTAGGCAGTGAGATGATGGGTGATATTAGCACTTTTGACATCCAGTTGGTAATGGATTAGAGATGATGCGATGAAGAGGACTCTATCAAGCTTGATGCTGGTCGTCTTAGTTGTCGGCGTGATGGCGCCGACGGTGGGTAGCACTTTGGCCACTTTCAGCGACAGCGAGGTCAGCCAGGACAACTTCATTACGACGGGCAGCCTGGACCTCAAGGTCGATGACCGGGATGACGAGCCCTGGGGCTCCGGTGTGGGGCCGGTCTCACAGATTTCAGACGCTATGGTATGCACTTTATATAACTACAGCGTCCCGGTCTGGAACGCCGGCGATGCGGATGCGGTTGCGTATCTGGAGATAAAGAACCTGGTGGACCCAGAGGGCTTGTCCCTGGTTATGCATACTGAGATTTGGTACGACGGCATCCTGGTGACAAGCGGCTGGATGAGCGACCTGGCCGGGCAGCAAATCGAGCTTGGGGACCTGCCTGCCAACGCCTACCGAGACGTGACGATGGTATTGCACGCCACCGGGGGCTCCCCTGGTGACCGCCTGGAATACGGCTTGCAGTTCGAGGTGATGGGCCCGTGGAGCGATACCGAGGTGAGCCAGGGCAACTACTTCCAGCTAGTCATTGAGCTTGGTGGCACACCCGGCTTCTGGAGGAGCCCAGCCGCCTTGAGGCTCTACGGCAAGTCTCAGATAGCAGCCTGGTTCCGGGCTGTAGTTCTAGACTCCGCCTGGCTTGAGGATGGGCTGGCGAACGGCACAGACGATGCAGTATACGCCAAGCTGCGCTGCATTCTGGCGAACACAGGCGCCAAAGGATATACGGGAGCGGTCAACCAGTTCCTCGCCCAATATGTGGCGACACGACTGAATGCCGAGTCGGGAAGATTGGGCCTGGGCACCGCGCATGACATCAGCGGCATCCCCGGTGCCACAGCTTGTTTCGGCTATAGCAGCGGAGGGCTGAGCGAGATAATCGCTACTATAGAGAGCAAGGCTGACGGCCCCATATTCAGCAACCCGCCGGAGAGAGACGAAATTCTTATTATGAAGAGCGTATGCGACGCATTGAATAATCCTTAGATTCAGGCGCAACCGGTGGGGGGATGGGAGAGAAGTTAGCTTCTGTACTACATTGTTGATAAGGGGGATAAGGTGAGGCGGCTGGCGAAATGGCTGACCAACATATTGCTGGTGCTGGTGGTTTTGGTGGCTATCTTCGCCATTATTCTACCGACCGCTCTTTCCGCCAGCCTGGCTATCGTTTACAGCAGCAGTATGACGCCGGAGATGCCAGCGGGTTCATTGGCGCTCATGGAGCCGGTGGACACGGCCACTATCGAGGTTGGTGATATCATAGCATTCAATCCGCCCTGGGATGAGGATGTCACCGTCAGCCACCGGGTGGTGGAGATAGTAAGCACCGGCTTCGTCACCAAGGGGGATGCCGTTGAGGACAGCGACCCCTTCATCATACCGGAGGAAAATGTTATTGGGCGGGTAAGCTGGCACATTCCCCTGGTGGGATATGGCCTCAACGAAATGAGGCACTTTGCCCGAATGGTGTGGGGCTTTTGCCTGTTGGTCGTTTTGCCTGCCATGGTGATCTTCGGCAGTGCGATAAGGGATGTGAACTTCATGGTTAGCCCTGGAAAGAGAAGGGCGAGGTTGCGAAAGAAAATGGCGGAGCGCCTGAAGAAAAGGTCACCTCGGTCTTGGCAACTGAAGAGGGCGAGATGAGCAGATCTGTCTAAAGCCTTGTTGAATTCATCTACGGTGAGGATGGTCTTATGAAAAAAATACTTTCCCTAGGCCTCGTCTCCTTCTTGCTTATGGGCTCAATATTTGGCGTCTGGTGGACATTCTCCCACCCCACCGAGAGCCAAGAATCGGCTACAGTGGTTAATTACCGGCATAGTGGGGAATTCGACTACCAGGTCTATGTCAACTCCGGCTCCCTTTACGGCCTGCCCTCGGAACTTGAGGAGCCAAACCCGACATACCCCACCAAGCTCATTGACTCCATTGATGTATTTTTCAGCTATGAGTTTGTGCCCGATAAAGAAGTGACAAAGGTCACCGAAGTGGTCGAGGTCACCGCGGTGGTAGGAAATCCAGGAAGCTGGCAGAAGGAACTTAAACTGGTGCCAGAGACCACAGAGACTGGAGACTTCACAGTGAAGTTCTCCCTGGATCTGGAGGAGCTCAAGGAACTGATCGACACCATCGAGGAAGAAACAGGGACGTACTCCGCGTCAACGGATGTAACTATCAAAGCCGATGTCCACGTTGTTGCCCAGACAGGTTCCGGAGAGCTGGAGGATGACTTCGTCCAGACCATAAAGACAACGCTGACATCAACTACTCTAGAATGGGAACAGGGGCTGAGCCTATCCCGGACAGGCTCCTATAACGGGCTGAGCTACCTGCAACGGGGGGATTTCGACTACGCCATTCACTTGAAGCCAAACACCGTTTACGAAACCACAACCCTGACACCACCGACACCAGCGACATCAGGGCCGACGCTTGCTTTGCCGACAGGCCAGGTGTACTTTTGCCAAACTATCGACCACATGGAGGCAGCCTTCTCCTACGGCTTTGATTGCGAGCAGCCGCTGAATCGAGCCCAGGCGGAAGTCGAGGTCACAGCCGTATTGGAATATCCAGGAATCTGGAGCAAGACCTTTGTCCTGGTGCCCCGGATGACGAAAACGGGAGACTTCACCGTCACCTTCCCCGTGGATCTTGACTACTTGTACCAGCTAACCGATACCATCCGAGAGGAGATAGGGATGGGATCTGCATCTTACAATTTGACCCTCGAAGCCAATGTCCACATGGTTGCCCAAACGGATCATGGGGCAATAGACGAGTTCTTCAGCCAAAGCCTGCCCGGCACATTGGGCGCAAAGACCCTCGCCTGGGGCAGTGACTTAACTGAGTCCCAATCCGGTTCTATTGAGGAGACTGAAACCGTTCCTATTCCAGGAGCAGTACCAGCAAGGGCAGGGTCAGTCGCGGGATTGCTGCTGGCCGTGTTGGTTGGCTCCTATGTTGTACGGAACCATAAGCGGGTCAAGCCCACGCCACTCACCGCAGTGGAGTTAGAGGCTCAGCGAGCTAAGAAGAAACATAAGGATGTCATTGTGGATGTCGAGGAGTTGCCTGAAGCTGAGGCTGAGGTGACGGTCATATCGCTGGGTTCACTTGATGAGTTGGTTAAGGCCGCCGATGCACTGCTCAAGCCTGTGCTTCACAAGGCTCAAGCGGAGAAACACACCTACTGCGTCATCGACGGTCTAACTAGATACGAATATGTAAGCCTGGAGAAGCCTGAATAGAGCAGTGAGGGAACATCGCTTTCTTACGTTACTCATAGGGATGCGTTACGCGCCGCCCCATATCTGGGCGATGTCCGGCTTGCCGCTATTGGAGAGGCAAGCTGCCGCTATTGGAGAGGTAGGAGTGAAGGGGAATCAATTGTCAGATAGACTCCTCACTGTGCGTGAGGTAGCGCAACTGCTTCACGTCCACCCCAATACGGTGCGGCAGTGGAGCGACCACG
>SOKG01000174.1 GCA_004376205.1 Dehalococcoidia bacterium
AAAGTGCACACCTCTCTAGAGAGGTGTGCACTTTCTATGCTGGCTGCTATTTATGAGGGTTGGGAAATCGCCCGTCGGGTATCTTTTACCCATCGCTGGGCACTGGACCTATTTGCGCATCTTGGTAGGCATGAAGCCACTGTAAGCCAGACTTAGAGAGGTTCCAATTCCCCCGCTTCGGAGCAAGCTAGCTCAAGCTTGTCAGGGCTGCTGTTATGGAAGATTTCTTTCTTAACCCAGCTTGAATCCATATCAGCGGTGACCTGAGTGACCAATCAATGCCCTCCTCTTCCATTCGCTAGCATAGCGTGTTAAACAATAGGGCGGATTGTTGGATCTAGATCGAAACGGCTCATTAATCCAGACGCGTACCAAGCCAAGGTGCACCGACTCGAAGGGGCATCCTTTGAGAGGCTCTCTTCATGCCTTTAAAGGCAGCGGTTGCGCCCGACAATTGACTGGAAGCACGGATATGAGTACAATGGGCGAGCATACGAAGGGAGTTCACTCCCAGTAGGAGGCCTGCGATGGGCGGACGATCAAAAATGTTAGCACCAGTGCTTTCCCTCTTGGTTTTGGCGACAATGGTTGCCGGCTGCGGTGGCGGGGAGCCCGCCCCCTTTTCCATGCAGGTGATTCCTGAGCACATGGAGGATACCATTGCCGGGCAAAGCTGTGTATTTCTGGTAGTTGTTGCGGACGAAGGAGAGGGAAGTGGCAAAGGAGAGGTTGTCAGTATCTCGGCCACAGCCCCCGGCTCCGCAGTAACCGTCGATCCTCAGGCGATAACTCCTGGACAGGTTGCTGAGGTAACTGTAATCCCTTTTCAAGCGAGTGCAGGTGAGACGCTGACGGTAACCGTCGATGGGGAGCGAGAGGGACTGAAGCAAACAGAGACGGTTACTGTCAGGGTATGGGGCGAAGACGGGCTGGGTCCCTTCGCTGCAGAGATTCGTGACAAGTTTATCCCATGGCTTGCCGCCAATCACCCCGAGTTTGGCATCACCAGCGAAACCGAGTGGACCGGGACTATTGTACGCCCGAACATCGTGGTCGTAATGTACTACCTCTTCTTCTCAGAGGATTGGGAAATGGGTGTATCATGGCATGTGACGATACCGCCGCACAATTGGGCACGGATTTACCTCAGGCATCGGACTACTGAGGCAGCGCCATCGTACGCTTTCGAGATTTCGTCATGGAGTGCGCAGGAGGAGCCTTACGCTCCTTACGCTATTGACCCACCGGGATCGGTGTGGCGCTGATAGCCAAACCAAAATATGTCGGGTAGTATGGCTGTCGTCTTGCTATTCAAGGTTTACAGGAAATGCTAAGGCTTCTTCAAGCTCTGTGTGGAAGGTAGAGTGATGCGTGTCCTTGGCACGCTCCTTACCTAAGATGACAGGCGAAGCAAGCCGGTCAAGGTAACAAATGTCCATTTCGTGCAGCCATGAGTTAAAAAAAGGGGACGTGGATTCAACCCACGTCCCCTTCATATCTGCCAGCTAGAGCCCCAATGTTAGTTGCTTTGGTGCTCTGGCTTCTGCCTCCGCCTTAGCCTTTGCCCTCTCCATTCTTCGCCTTTCCTGCCTCGCCTTGACCCGCTGGCGATAGATCCACTCCTTCAGCTCCTTGAGGA
>SOKG01000273.1 GCA_004376205.1 Dehalococcoidia bacterium
CGGCAATAGTGACGCAAGCATCCACCTCGGCGAGCTGAACATCGTGGGGGTTCACTCCCGCCATCTCGTAGGCCTCTCGTGCGGCGGGGCTTGCTGCCAGGAGGGATGTTCGGGCTTCCCTTTCATGCAGGGCGCGGTCGCTTCCTTGGCCAGTGCCGACGATATATATGGGGTCGTTGGAAAAACCCCTGGCCAGGTCCTCCGCGACAAGGAGAAGACAGGCCGCCCCATCGGTGATGGGTGAGCAGTCAAACAATCTCATTGGCCAGGCAACCACGGGATTGGCCTTAGGGTCTTTGAGAAAGTCAAGCTCGTCACGCCAGTCGGGCACCGGTTCCCCTTTTTGTTTTGCCTTTTCAATCCTGGAACCCATGAGGTCTTTGATGGATCTGTTAAATTGAGCTTTTGGGTTCAGGGCTCCATTGTTGTGGTTCTTGATCCCCACTTTCATAAAGTGTTCCACGCTGGCGCCATACTTCGCCATATAGGCGGTAGCCATAGCAGCATATAGCCCGGGGAAGGTAAAACCGCAGGAAGCCTCATAGACAGCGTCGCTGGCGGCGGCCAGTGTATCGGTTACCCTTTCCGTAGGAAGGCTCGTCATCTTTTCGGTCCCACCGACTAGGACGATATCGTAGATACCGGAAGCTATAGCGATAACTCCTTCTCTTATGGCAACGCCACTGGAGGCGCAGGCATCCTCTATCCTGGTGGCTGGCCTGGGGACTAGCCCCACCCAATCAGCTATAATCGGGGCAATGTGTCCTTGCCCCTCGAAGAGATCGCTGGAAAAGTTACCCACATAGAGGGCTTCGATGTCTTTAGTATCTATCCCCTTGTCTACCGATCTGGTCATCGCATTGAACGCTTCAACGAATAGATCCCGGCTACTCTTGTCGGCGAAAGCGCCAAATTGCGACATCCCAGCCCCCACCAAAGCGACCCCTCTTCCCAGTTTTGGTGCCCGGCGGCTCATGTTTCCTCCTGCAGAGAGTTCCTAATTTTGCCTCGAAAGTAGAATTTCTTCCGTTCGCCCTGAGCCCTTCGGCAAGCAAAGGACAGGCCTGTCGAAGGGCCGTTCATAGTTCGACAAGCTCACCACGAACGGCATCTGGCATATCAATTTTCATCATTCGTTGGTGGGCGCCCGCCCATGTGGGCTTAATCAAGCAATGGTGAAGCCCTCGTCAGTTTTGCTCACAGTGCCTCTTCCTGAACCCTGCTGAGACTGCGGCCGTTAGCTCAAGAGCTCTTGCCGCTGCGCTGGTTGAGATAGACCCCAGCCCGCAGGACGGGGTGATCAAACATTGGGATTTTAGGGCATCGTAGCCTATGCCCTTCTTCGAGAGCAACCCCATTGTGTCCTCTAAGCGGTCCAGGAGGCTGGCCTCGGTCTCCTTGGCCAGAGCCTGCTCATCGTAGGGGACAATTCCCCAGGCGATGACCCCTCCCCGGCTGAGAAAGTCTCTTACCTCGGAGGGGTAGAGGCTCAGGGTCTCTCCGTAGTTGTAGGCATCGAAGCTCAGAATGTCAATCGAGGTCTGGAGCAAAACCGACCAGTCGGTGTTGCCACAGCAATGAATAGCTTTGAGCCCGCTTATGCCTCCCAGGACCTCCTCCAGAAGGGTTACCACTTGCTCGCGGGGGAGGGAGACAAACGCTGAGCCCAGCGAGGCGAGGTAAGGCTCATCGACGGAGATAATAGTGTTAGGCGAAATAGCGCTGAGTGCTTTCTCCTGCCAGGCTGCCTTCAGCCTCAGGTGCTTGGCCAGGGCGTCGGCAAGCACATCATCGTAGAGCAGCGGACGCCGGTCCTGGTCGGTGACAGTCAACCCGAAGCTTATGGGTCCGGTCACCTGTCCCTTGACCGCCTTTTCATCGGTTTTGCCGACCATATTGAGAAAAACGTGGAATCCTTCTGCGTATTCGTAGCCTACAGCGCTATGGTCTGTACTGCCTTCCAGGTAGGCTGCGTAGAGCTCCTCCAACGGATTGCCCAGATCCTGGGAGCTGTCGATCCAGATGCGCTCCTCTTCCAGCACCACCCCAGGGAAGCCCTCGCTGAACTGGGCACACATGTTTTCCAGAAAGGACCTCTTGGGCAGTTGTGGCCATGCGGGGATCTCGGGGAGGTGGGTCAAGACTAAAGCGCACGCTTCTTGAGGGTCAACATGTGGCATGCTACCTATTGCGGTAGCCAGTCCGTTCAGCTTGAACTTTCCTTTGCTCATTCCAGGTATTTTCCTATCAGCAGAGCCAGTTCCTCCTTTTTCTTAGGGGGAATCAGTTCCCTGGATGTAATGATAGCATCTTTGAGGGCGGTGGCGCAACCGCATCCCCTATGCTGGGGCAGTTGAGCGCTGGCTTTCTTTATTGCCTCCTTGGCTGCATCCACGGTCCGCATCAGGTTTGAGATGACCATATCTATGGTAACCGACTCGTGTACTTCATGCCAGCAATCGTAGTCGGTGACGCAGGCGATCGTGGCGTAGCATATCTCGGCTTCCCGTGCCAGCTTGGCTTCGGGTAGAGCAGTCATGCCGATGACGCTTGCCCCCCAGGAGCGGTAGAGGTTAGACTCCGCCCTGGTGGAGAAGAAAGGCCCCTCCATTGCCACGTAGGTGCCACCGGGGTGTACCCTGGGCACGTGAGTGCCCATATGATAGTATGCCGCCTGATAGAGGATCTGGCTCAGCACTGGGCAGAAGGGGTCGGCAAAGGTACAATGTACTACGACGCCCTCTCCAAAGAAGGTGTTCACCCTGCTCTTAGTGCGGTCGATAATCTGGTCAGGAATAACGATGTCAAGTGGTTGAACATCCTCTTTCAAGCTGCCAACAGCGCTAACGGAGATTATCCATTCCACCCCCAGCGATTTCAGAGCCCAGATGTTGGCCCGTACCGGCAGCTCGGTGGGCAGGATGCGGTGCCCCCGGCCATGCCTGGGGAGGAAGGCAACCCTTGTCCCCTCAAGCGTGCCCAGTACGATGACGTCGCTGGGGTCGCCGAAGGGTGTCTTGACCTTGACCTCCTCGACATCGCCGAGCCCGTCTATTTCGTAGAGCCCGCTGCCACCTATGACTCCTAGCTTTGCTTCTGGCATTTTGTTTCCTCCGCTCAAAGACCTTCGTTTGCGCCTGGGTAATGCCAAGCATTTTCATAATGCTCATTGCTCAGTTAACACAAATTTCTCAGCCTCTCCACATAGGGCTCCCTGATCACGCCTTTCTCGGTGACTATGGCGGATACGTAGTTGTGGGGCGTGACGTCGAATGCTGGATTGGCCGCTGTCACACCCTCGGGGGCGACCCTGACCCCTTGAATGCAGGTGACCTCGTCGGGGCTTCGCTCCTCGATGGGGATATCCGCGCCGGATGACAGCGAGAAGTCGATGGTGCTCACTGGTGCGGCGACGTAGAGGGGAATGGCGTTCTCCATGGCCAAGACCGCCAGGGTATAGGTGCCGATCTTGTTGGCCACATCTCCGTTGGCCGCTATACGGTCGGCGCCAACGATGACGTAATCTATCTCGCCCTTGTTCATGAAATAGCCGGCCATATTGTCGGTGATCAGTATCACCGGGATACCCTCCTTGAGCAGCTCCCAGGTGGTGAGCCTTGCTCCCTGGAGCAATGGGCGGGTCTCGGTGGCATATACCCTTACCCGCTTGCCCTGCTCACTGGCCTTCTTGATTATCCCCAGCGCTGTACCGTATCCCGCTGTGGCCAGCGACCCGGCGTTGCAGTGGGTCAGCACGGTGGAGCCGTCGTGGATTTACTCTGCTCCGAACTCGCTGAGGCGGCGATTGGCCTCGTCGTTTTCAGCCTCTATCCGCTGTGCCTCGGCGAGGAGCTCCGCCTTTATTTGCGATACTTCTTCTCCGCTTTGAGCCACCCGGTTCATCCTCTCCAGAGCCCAGAAAAGGTTCACCGCCGTGGGGCGGGATGAGGAAAGGGTTTCGCTTACAGGGCGCAGTTTAGCCAGGAAGTCGTCCTTGGAGCCTGTTTCGATTGTCTGTGCTCCCAGGGCTAAGCCATAGGCGGCGGCGACGCCGATATCAGGCGCCCCCCGAATGCGCAGCTCTTTTATGGCGTCAGCTACCTCACGATGGTCGCCCAGCTCAAGAAAGACCTCCTCATGAGGCAACCTGGTCTGATCAATGACCCTTATTTTGTCCCCCAGCCACTCGATAGGCTTCATTCCTAGCTCACGATCACTATTATTCTAATGAGATTGCTGAAATAGTCTTAATCAACCCCCTGAATCCCCCAATCTTGGGGGACTTTTGAAGCTGGGTGACACCCCCAGGCCCCTGGCAGGAAGTCTCCTGCACCTCTTTTTCAGCAGTCTCTCTATAATAAATAATAAGTTTCTTAACTCAAATTAGCTTGAAAGCCCCCACATCCACCAACCCCTTATCGGTCAGCCTGAGCTCCGGTATCACCGGCAGGGCGAGGAAGGAGAGGGTGGCGAAGGGCGAGGGGAGCACGCAGCCCAGAGTTGAGGCCTCTCTTTGCAGTTCTTCCAGCCTGGCTACCACTACCTCGAGCGGTTCCTCGGAGAGCAAGCCAGCGATGGGCAGGGGTAGAGAACCCCGGACTCGCCCTCCTGCGGCCACGACCAGTCCGCCCTGGAGCCTCTCAATTTCCTTGACTGCAGCAAATATGTCCTGGTCGTTGGTGCCTACGACGACAATGTTGTGGGAGTCGTGAGCAATGGACGAGCCAAGCGCCCCGTTCTTGAGCCCGAAGCCCTTGACAAATCCTACTCCTATGTTGCCATTGGCCCTGTGCCTTTCCACCACTACCAGTTTCAGGATATCTCGCTCGGTGTCGGGCACAATGAATCCTTCTTCTGTTTTCGCCTCTGCATCAATTCTCTTGGTGATTATCTGCCCGGGGACGATCTCGATAACCGGGAGTGACTTCTTCACGGCTGGCATCTTCAGCGCTTCGATGCCGAAAGGCTTGATATTGACAGTGTGGGTGATCTCGGGGTCAGTGCGCCACGGGGTGGAGAAAAGCGCCTCCCCATCCTTGGCTACCAGCCTTCCCCGGTAAAAGACCATATCTACACTTAGCTTTAATAGGTCATCAATCACGAGGAGATTGGCTATGTATCCCGGTGCCACAGCACCTGCTCGATACAGCCTGAAGTACTCGGCGGTATTAATGGTTGCCATTTGCAGTGCGCGGATTGGATCAAGCCCTCTTGATATGGCCTTCCTGACCACAGCGTCGATATCGCCCTCCCTTAGCAGGTCAGCGCAGGTACGGTCATCGACCACGAAAAAGCATCTCTTAGAGGTCTTATCATCGCCGAGCGGGAGCAGTTCATCGAGGTTCTTCTCCGATGAGCCCTCTCTGATCATGAGGTGCATCCCCCGCCTCAACTTCTCTCTGCCTTCCTCAAAAGTGGTTGACTCATGGTCGGAGTCAATGCCCGCTGCCAGGTAGGCATTCAAGTCTTCCCCGCTGAGGCCGGGAGCATGGCCATCCACCGGTTTGCCTCTGGCGAGCCTGACCTTCTTCATCACCTCTTGACCACGACTCAAAACCCCGGGAAAGTTCATCAACTCGCCCAGCCCAATGATGTTCTTCCATCTCAGGGCAGTTTGGAGTTCCTTTTCTCCGAGCTCAGCTCCCGATGTCTCAAGATGCGTGGCGGGTACGCACGAGGGCGCCATGAAGTAGAAGTCCAGAGGAAGCGGTCGGGCACAGTCCATCAAGTATCTGATTCCTTTGAGTCCGGTGACATTGGCGATCTCGTGGAGGTCAGTTACAACAGCGGAAACCCCTCGAGGCACCACTGCCGTGGCATACTCGGCAGGGTGGAGCAGTGAGCTCTCAATGTGTACGTGCCCGTTGA
>SOKG01000083.1 GCA_004376205.1 Dehalococcoidia bacterium
GAAAGAGGGCGGTAGCAATCTCACCACGCCCAGCATTCAGAATCGGTCAGATGGGTAAGGCAGTGGCAGCATAGGGCCAAGCCTCCACCTCCAGGGTGCTTATGCCCACCAACGGGGCACTCAGGGCGAAGGCAAATCCTTTGGCTACACTCATACCCACCCGCAACCCATTAAAGCTGCCGGGACCTTTGGCCACGATGAGGCCATCTATATCTTTGAGGTTCGACTTGGCCTGGTGCAAAAAATGAATGAGGTTCGGCATGAGCTCGGCGGTGTGGTTCCGCCCCACATTCCAGGTCAACTCAGCAACTAGCTCGCCTTCAGATGAGAGGGCAACGCTTGCGGTCTCAGTTGAGGTATCGATAGCCAGCTCCATATGCTACTTCCTAGCTACCCGGCGGGTACCCTCTAGCTGAGAGAGCATCTCCATATATCTCGATCCCTCAGGGAAAAAATTGAGCTTTCGTTTGGTCGGGGCGAGATGCTGCATCTCGATGAGCAGGTGCTCCCTTGGAAGCAGCTCCAACCCCTTGTCTGCCCATTCCACTACAGATACGCCGCTGCCATAAACGTAGTCGTCGAGCCCAAGATGCGCTACCTCTTCGATCCTATCGAGGCGATAGAAGTCGATATGATATAAGGGCAGCCTACCCTGATACTCTCTGAGCAACACAAAGGAAGGGCTCACGGCATAGTCATCGATTCCCAACCCCCAGGCGATGCCTTGGGCGAGGCAGGTTTTCCCCACCCCCAGTGCACCCACCAAAAGTATGACATCTCCAGCCACTGCCAGCTCACCCAGTCTCACCCCAACTCTTCGAGTCCGATCCGCACTATTACTGATGACATCTCGAGAAAACAACGATCTTTCCTCAACCCGGCGACCTGAAGTGTTCCCATCCGCTCTCGCTCCACTCGATCGCCTCACCTCGCTCATCGTAAAGGGTTACCTGCCCCGGCTCACCACTCAAAATCTCACCTATCACCGTCACCGGGCTCGGCATGAGCCCTTTGACACGCTCAACAACATCGCTCCTGGCTGTAAACAGGAGCTCATAGTCCTCGCCCCCAGAAAGCGCCAGGCCCAACGATTCCTCCGGGAAAGCGGCGTTCACCAGCGGATGGATGGGCAGTCTATGTACCCATACCCTAGCCGCAACATGGCTCGCCTTGCCGATATGAGCCAGGTCGCTTACCAGCCCATCGCTAAGGTCCATCGCTGCCTTCACTCCATTCTGTGCCAGCACCTGCCCCTCAGCAACCCTGGGGCATGGGCGCAAGTGAGCCTCCCTGAGGAAAGCGCTTGTCTCCGGATCAAACTCGAGTCCCGATTTCAGCATCTTAAGGCCAGCCGCAGCCTGCCCCAGGTAGCCACTCACCGCGATCTGATCCCCCGGCAAGGCCGCCGAGCGGGTGAGAATGTTTTCCGATGCCTTTCCTAATACACTGAGGTTGATGATAGCCACAGGTGCGCTGCTCATATTCCCGCCGCAAATGTCAACATCGTACTTTGTCGCTATCTCCATTAGCCCCCGGTAGAGCTCAGCAACGCTATCTACCTCGGTCTCTGGCGGCAGACCCAGCGAGACCAAAGCATAGCTAGGTTTTCCGCCCATAGCAGCGATGTCGCTGATATTTATCGCCAGCGCCTTCCAGCCCAAGTCACGCCAGGTAACAGTTTTGAGGGTGAAGTGAACGTCTTGGATCAGGATATCCGTAGTTCCAATTTGGATGGAAGCCTCAGTCCGCCAAGCTGAGGCATCATCGCCCATTCCCAGGATAATATCGTTACTTGACGGTTTGCCCACGATCCCGGCGATTAGCTCGATCAGGGCGAATTCTCCCAGTTCCCAGACCTTCATCGGTAAGATTATAGCCGCTTTAGATTTAGTCCACAACAGCTGGTCTAATACAGCTAAACCTGATATATTAGCAAGAGGCGAACATGCGTTACGCGATCATCTCCGACATCCACAGCAATCTGGCTGCCTTCCAGGCAGTGCTCCACGATATCGATGAGAGGGGAGGGGTTGAGCGTATCTGGTGCCTGGGAGACATTGTTGGCTACGGCCCTGATCCCAAGGAGTGCATCGAGCTCCTGCGCCAATACGAGCACGCGTGTATTGCCGGCAATCACGACTGGGGATCGCTGGGCAAGATCGATCTGAACGATTTCAATCCCGAGGCTGCTGCTGCCTGTCGCTGGACAGGTCAACAACTGGGCTCCGAGGAAGTAGATTACCTTAACAGTCTGCCTCTTACCCTCAATGAAGGTGATTTTACGCTGGCTCATGGCAGCCCTCGCGAGCCGATCTGGGAGTACCTGCTTTCCACATACGGCGCCCAGATCAGCTTCAACTACTTTCAGGCGAAGTTTTGCCTGATAGGGCATAGCCATGTACCCTTGTTTTTTGAGCAGCTTGCCGCCAGCGGGGACTGTTTCCTTCACGAAATTCCGCCGGATACCCCGCTGAGGCTTGAGGAAAACAGGCTCATCATCAACCCCGGCAGTGTGGGGCAACCTCGTGATGGCGACCCACGCGCTAGCTACGCCATATACGACAGCGCACATGGCGTCATCTGGCACTACCGTGTCCCCTACGAGATCAACATCACCCAGCAGAAGATGGCAGAACATGGGCTGCCTTCCCGCCTAATCACCAGGTTGAGCTATGGCTGGTGAGCCAACCAATCACGTTCAAGGAGATGCTCCTATGCCTGAAATGGCAAGGTATTTGAAATGCACAGAGTTTGTTGACTGCGATACAAAGTCGGTAGCGGAAAAAGCCGAAGCCTTAACCGAAGGGCTGCAAACCGACAGGGAAAAGGCTGTAGCTCTCTACTATTTTGTGAGAGATGAGATCAGACATAACGCTTATGCCGCGCTTTATGATCCTGACCACTACAAGGCGAGTGTAATCCTCGAAGCGGGCAACGGAATTTGTCAGCAGAAATCAATCCTTCTCTGCGCATTGGCCCGAGCCGCTGGAATACCTGCCCGTCTTGGATTCGTAGACGTCAATGACTATCAACTGTCAGAGAGCTTCAAGCAAATGATAGGAGGGATCAACGTATTTCCGTTTCATGGTTTTGCGGAGTTGTTTGTTGACGGCAGGTGGGTTCATGCCAGTCCAGCCTACGACTTGGAGACTTGCCGCAGGAAACGGTTCATCCCGGTGGACTTCGATGGTGTAAACGATGCCAAAGATTCTCAATACACCGAAGAGGGTGAACCACACATCGAGCATCTCGAATACCACGGCCCCTACGAGGACTTTCCCTGGGATGAGATACTGAGCTACTACAAAGAGTGGGCAGCCAGGTTGGGAATAGACTGGGATGAGTTGAAGGACGCGGGGGAACAAGTTCGGCGGAGAAAATCATGGGGCGACGGCTAGGTTTGCTATGTGGCCGTTATGAAACTGGGCAGTGAGTTGACATAACGATGGCACTATTATGCCAAGGCGGTCGATTGAGGTCATGTTCCCCGCTTCTTGTATTCGGGGCAGGAATTAGCATTGGGACGTGCTGGATCGTGGCATGCGCTGCGCCAGTCCCACATACAACTATCGCATAGGAATATGTTCTTTCCCAGCGCTTTTCTTATCCTTATCTTGATGCGGTCCAGCCAACTAGAGCGCACGTGAACCCTCTGCTTTCTTTCCGAGCGTCTACATCTTCATTATACACCCAGTGGCGTTGCCCAACAATTCCAATATCAAGGTCAGGCAACTTGTCTTCCGCTGGGTGTGTGCTAATATCTGTCTGAACCGAATTAAGAGGGGAGGTAAATCAAGAAATGCCCATAGTAAGAATCGAGATGTGGGAGGGAAGAACCCAGGCCCAAAAAGCGGAGCTGGCCCGGGTTGTTACCGAGGCTGTGGTAACCATCGCTCATACCACGCCGGAGGCAACCACAGTCATCTTTGAGGACATAGCCAAAGAAAACTGGGCCACCGGTGGCACCTTAGCCTCCGATGTGAGCACATAGCTCAAGGGGGCTAGCACGAAGAAATACATGGGCAGCTTGCGGCATTATCAGCTTGCTGATATACTCACCGCGGAAGTCACATGCTAAATAAAGTATCAGTCGGGGTAAGAGACCTACAAAAGTATAGATTGGTACTGGGCAATGAGCTCATCGATGAGATAGAGAAGCTCGCTGATGAGCTCAAAGGCATTCGTTTGTGCCACGTCAACGCAACCTCATTCGGAGGAGGGGTAGCCGAGCTGCTCAGCTCCTATGTTCCTCTGGTGCGCAGCCTGGGCCTCACCATCGATTGGCAGGTTATCCACGGGGATCGGCGCTTTTTCACCGTCACCAAGAGCTTACACAATGCACTGCAGGGCGGCGATGGTTCGCTAATCCAGCGAGAACAGGCACAAGGTCAGTACAAAACGCAAAACCAGATGAATGCCCGGGAGATAGACTACAACTACGATGTACTCATTGTTAACGACCCCCAGCCGGCAGCACTAAGACACTTCAGCGATGATACGGTGGCGAAGTGGATTTGGCGCTGCCATATAGATACATCGGAGCCAGATGAAGGTGCTTGGGCTTTTCTGTCTCCCTACATAGAGCAGTACGACGCAGCGGTATTTACCATGGACAAGTTCATCCCGCCTGGGCTCGGAGTACCCCACATAGCTACCATGGCCCCTGCCATCGATGCCTTCAGTGCAAAAAACATGTCTCTCCCCAGAAGCCTGTGCCGCGAGATGACCGATAACCTGGGAATAGACCGGGAGCGGCCACTCATCCTCCAGGTTTCAAGGTTCGACCCCTGGAAGGACCCCTTCGGTGTCATCAGAATCTACCAACTCGCCAGGGAAAAACTGCCAGGGCTCCAATTGGCTCTGGTCGGTTCCCTGGCTGGCGACGACCCCGAGGGTTGGGGTATATATGCCGCCATTCATACCGAAGCGGACAAGGACGACGACATTCACGTCTTCACCAATCTGACTGGTGTCGGCAGCATGCAGGTAAATGCCTTCCAGACCGCTTGCGATGTGGCGATCCAGAAGTCGATCAGGGAAGGATTTGGCCTGGTCGTCTCTGAGGCATTGTGGAAGGGTATCCCTGTAGTTGCTGGCAATGCGGGTGGCATTCCCATGCAGATGACGGGAAACCTCAGCGACTATCTTGTTGACAGCATTGAGGAATGTGCTGAGAGGGTAGTATATCTCCTCCAAAACCGAGAACTGGCCCTCGAGCTGGGAAAACAGGGCAAAGAGAACACCAAAAGAAACTTCTTAATGCCCCGGCTGATCAGAGACGAACTCTCCCTGGTGAAAAGGGTGCTTGAGGCCTAAAAAGGCTTTGGGAACTCAGAAGGGAACGAATATAGTCAAAACCTGATGGTCGCACTATAAATCTTGAGTCTAGCTGAGGAGTCTCCAGTCCGAGCAACAGCCCGCGAACTAAACTGACGAACTAAGGGTTGGTGCCGAGGAGCAGTCCTAAGAAGCAGACGACCCTTTAAAGGTTCCTTTCTGATGAACGTGCTCATGGAGCACTGCTTAGGCTAGTTAGGAAGGTCAATGGGAGGACACAGCTGAGGACGAAAGCTGAGGGGGGATATGCTCCTTAACCCCCCAACTTAATAGCTTGCCAAGGGGATACAAAAAAAGCCCTGGCTGCCTACCACGTAAGGAAAACAGCCAGAGCCTCGGAGTGAACCGATGGGTCACACCAGTTCACAATATAACATCGTAGCACACCTCAAAATATCTGTCAATATACCCAAACCTCTCACCGGCGATGGCTTACATAGCTGTCGCCTTTTGTATTTTGAAAGGAGGGCGAGATGAGGCTTACAAAGAAGCAGGCTATCCAAATTACAAAGGAACTAAGGGAGTGG